>JABGWC010000341.1 GCA_018645765.1 Gammaproteobacteria bacterium
GGTTACAAAGGTGTTGCAGTAATCTTGGAAAACAGTGGATCTCAGATAGGGGTCGTCTGCATATACGCCAAAGCGGCGCGGGTCCAAGCCCGTCATGTTGATATCGGCGTTGCCATAGAGCATCCATTGGGCAAGATACTTGCCGCAACCAGCGCCTTGGGCAATTCCGAAGGACGCACCGCAGCACAGCCAGAAGTTCTTCAAACCAGCGACCGGACCAAGCAACGGCGGCCCGTCCGGCGTGTGCGAGATGGCCCCGTTGAAAATTTGCTTAATGCCCGCATCGGCTAAAACCGGCATGCGCTCGAGTGCATTGCCAAGCCAGGGCATCAGGCGGTCTAAATCCTCCGTGAAGAGTTCGCTCTCGGAGGCCCATTCCGGGACCCCTTTGGGCGTCCAGGCTTCAACCGCGCCCGTGTGTTCATAAATGCCGATCAGGCCCGAATTTTGTTCTTGCCGAAAGTACCCGGCGGTTAGGGAATCCCGCATCACTGGAATCTCGCGATCACGCTCAATAAAGGCCGGGATCGGATCGGTGATTAAGTAGTGGTGTTCCATGTTGATGATGGGGACATCCGCGCCGACCATTTGCGCAACTTGGCGGGCATAACAACCCGCGGCATTCACCACGGTCTCAGCAATGACCGTGCCTTTTTCCGTGACCACTTCCCAGTTGCCGGCGGGCTGCGCGTTGATGGCGATGACCCGGTTGTAGCGCGCTATCTTGGCGCCCATTTGGGTGGCGCCCTTCGCCATGGCGTTGCAGAGCCCGGAGGGATCTGCATGACCATCCTCCGGCGTCCAGGCTGCGGCGATCACGCCATCGGTGACCAAGAAGGGATTGAGTTGTTTGATTTCATCAACCCCAATGATTTCCATCGGGAAGCCCGCATTGGCCCCAAAGCCGCGTACGTATCGAAACCAGTCAAGATCCGCCTGGCTGCGGGCGAGCCGTAAACTGCCGGGTGCATGCCAGCTCACGTACTGGCCGGTTTTGGCCTCGAGGGTAGGGTAGAGCCGATTCCCGTATGCATTGATCTTGGCAAGGTTATAGTCGCCTACAAAGTTTGGACATTGGCCCGCCGCATGCCAGGTCGAGCCGGAAGTGAGCTCCGCTTTTTCAATCAGGAGGACGTCTGTGCAGCCCTCTTCGGCGAGGTGATAGAGCAACCCCGTTCCCATAATGCCGCCGCCAACGATGACGATTTTTGCGTGACTTTGCATAGTAGCTCCCAGCACTGCGCCATCCGGTTGGCGCGAAGGTTAAGATCACCCAAAACCGCGATAATCGAAAATTACTACCCATTTTGTTTTGAAGCAATAAAATTTAGGGTGGTCGTTAAAATTTTTGACCAGAGATGATCAACCTGCTCAAAGGCAGACAGGGTGCGTGCGCGCTGAGGCATCATTTCGGACGGGTTTGCGCCTTGCTTGCGGGGCTTATTAAGCCTGCTTGGTGCTCAATTTGTTGCGCCCGAATCTTGATAGTTTCTACTGCGCCGGAAGTGTGAAATAGTGTTGGTTCTTCTCTGTGTTGATGACGAGGCAGTATGAGCGAATTCACTTACACGGGCGTCGTGACAGGATTGTCACTTCTCGTTTACTACTACACGTTGTACCAGTCTGGCATGGCCCGAGGACGCTTTGGTGTGCAAGCGCCGTCACATGATGGGCCCGAGGATTATCAGCGCTACGTTCGGGCGCATCTGAATACGCTCGAGCACTTGGTCTTATTCGTGCCGTCGCTTTGGTTGTTTGCGCTGGCAGTCGACCCTTATTGGGCGGCCGGGATTGGCGTGTTTTGGCCCATCGGTCGACTTTTGTACGCACTGGGTTACTACCAAGCGCCTGCGAAGCGAATGCTGGGATTGATCATGAGCATGCCGCCTATTTATATTTTCGTATTGGGGTCCTTGATTGGCTTTTGCTTGGACCTTTATAACGGCTAAACCCCAGGTTGAGCGGCCTGCATCGGTTGCTAAGCGGCGATCAGCATGGGTTGCCAAAGGCAAGATGGCCTCAGGGCTGGGGTCAGGCTGCCTTGACAGATTAGGGGTCCTAGAAGGGTGCTTCAGCATTAGGCGTGGGGGCAGGGCCTCGGACATGGGGTTTGGTCGTAGAGGTGGCGCAGATGCCGTCTGGCTGGCAGGGCTGCCTTGAGCCAGAGCGTCCGCGCTGTTTTTAGCGGGATTTGAGTCGCAAAATAGCTTGTTTGAGTTTCGACGCGTGGACCAGGGTAGGGTAGCGAGTGTCCGCGAGGGTCAGGCGCCTCAGTGCGCCGTCCACATAACCGAGCGCCGATTTGTGTTGATTCGTTTGGCCCTTAACGAGACCCCGCAGGCCGCAGTCGAAGGCTCGGGACTGAACCCAACCCTTTCGGGTCTAACGCTCACCCGTCAAAGCCGCAGGCTCGATCAAGAAGCTCTGTGCACGGCTAGCCTGCCACGGCATGTCGCGCATGCGGTTTTTTAAGCTCACGACGCAGAACCCTAGAACGAGTCATTGAATTGCGTCTAGCAGAAGATTAAGGGGTCTCTGAGACCGATTTTAAAAATTTGATGATCGCGGCATTGGTTTCAACTGGGGCTTCTTGTTGAATCCAATGGCCCATGCCATCAATGAGGGTGATGTCGCCCAACTGCTTCATGACGGGCGACATCATGGCTTGCAATGCGGCGTTATCGGCGCCTTGGATGACAACATCCAGCGTGCCAGAGACGAAGGCCGATGGCATGGCGATGACGGGGTTCAGGCTTTCAGTAATGGTCCAATTGCTGTCGAAATTTCGGTAGTAGTTGACCCCACCTCGAAATCCGCTGCCCTTAAATTCGTTTACGAAGTAGGCAAGGTCGTCCTCGGACAGCCAAGCAGGTTGCTCTAATACTTTACCCAACCGGTCGATCCAGCCTCCGGCGCGCCGCTTCGGGTCGGTAATAAGCGCCGGCGCGCGCGGAGCGTCTGGGGAGGCGTAGAGCCTTGATAAAATGCCTTGGGGATCTTGGTCGTACTCCGCTTCGGCAACACCCAGGTTATTGTTGTCCAGTTCATTGTGGTAAAGGATATAAAAGAAATTGTCGCCGAAAGCCGATTTAAAGCTTTCGAGGGGCGCCTGTTTTGCCCGGCCGCCATAAGGCACGCTCATCCCCATAACCCCATTAATTCGATCCGGATGCAGTAGGGCGGTATACCAAACCACCATAGAGCCCCAGTCATGACCAATGATGGTTGCGGTTGCTTGGTTGAAATGATCAATAATGCCTACAACATCTTTGGCAAGGTGATCGATGCGATAGGCTTCTGGTTCGGCCGGCGCGCTGGTGCCGCCGTAACCTCGCATATCGGGCGCGACAGCGTGATAACCGGCATTCGCCAGAGCGATGAGTTGGTGTCGCCAGGAATACCAAGACTCGGGCCAGCCGTGAATCAACAGAACTAATGGGCCTTCGCCAGCATGCGCCAGGCGCATGTTGATGCCGTTGCTTTCGATCTGAGTAAAGTTGATGTCGGTCATAAAGTGGTCCTTGGTCTGGCTTGATCCAAGCCTATCAAAGGCTTGCTGAGAATAATATCAACGGGGGGTGGGCGTGGTCTTCTCGCGCAGCGGGTGGGCCTTTCGTCGAGGCGCCCAACCCGACCGGGGTTGGCGGTCATCACCTGGCTTTTAGCAGGCGGGCTTTCTGCAGCCGGACTTGCTTTAGACGGATTTTGGCGACGCCAACGAATTAGATTGGTGATTGATCGAGGAGACCCCAGTGCTAAGATGTTGCGATGCAGTACCTTTCTTACATATTGCTCGGTCTTGCCTTAAGTTTACTGCCTGCCGCGAGCCGATCTGAGACCTTCTCCTTGGATGTTGATGGCAATGGCCAGGCAACTGCCCTCACGGATGGCCTGTTAATCATTCGGTATCTCTTTGGTTTTAGTGGGACGGCCTTGGTGGCCGGCGCGCTTGGCAACGATGCGACGGTGACTTCTCCAGCTGCAATTATTGCGCATTTGGATTCGCATAAAGCAGCATTTGATATCGATGGGGACGGATCAACAGGCCCGCTCACCGATGGGTTGCTGATTATTCGATATCTGTTCGGCTTTGAAGGCGCCGCGCTCGTGGCTGGCGCGGTAGGAAATTCCGCCATGCGAAAGGATGAGACTGCGCTCATCAATTTTCTCGATGCGCTCGAGACCGGAACATCGGATGGGTCAGGCCAAGATGCGCAGGTGACGGCTGAAGATTACTTCAAGGCTTCGGTTTCCCAAGTCCTATTGGCGAATTGCCTGAGTTGTCATAACCCCAACGGGATCGCCAAAGGCACGCGCTTAGTGTACGTGGATGAGCCAGGCTCACAGCAAAACTATGAAACATTGCGGGGCTTTATTGCCCAGGGCAATGGCGCGCTGCTGCTCAGCAAAATTCGGGGTGTGAGTCACGGCGGCGGCGCGGTGTTCACCCAGAGCGCACCGGAATATGAGATCTTTAGATCGTTTGTCGAGCAGGTTGAGGTAGAAGCCGGTTTGTCCGGTAGTACCGTCAAAACGCCGATTGCAACAGATGGGTTTTTCAAGGGCACCCGGCTCACAAGCAGTGCTGAAACCTTGCGCCGCGCTGCCATTTTGATGCTGGGCCGTAATCCAACCGAGACCGAATATGCCCAACTCGACGGTGATGACGAGGCGGCTTTAAGGGCAGCTTTGCGGGCGCTGACCCAGGACCCAGGGTTTCACAAATTCCTAACCCGAAGCGCAAATGACAGGCTGCTAACGGATGCCTTTCTTGAAGGACAGCCGATCGATCAATCACAGCTCGAGGGGCCTGGCTTTTACCCAATGGGGAACCAAGCCTTTATTGCCGAGCAAGCCAAGGCTGGTGAGCGATTTTTTGATTGGCCGAAATATCGTCATTGGCAGTGGGGACTGGCTCGATCAGCCGTTGAGTTAATTGCTTATATCGTTGAAAACGACCGCAACTACCAAGAGGTGGTGACGGCAGATTACATGATGATGAACTACGCAGTAAATGACTTTTTAAACGGCGGCGCTGAATTCGAGATGAGTGATCCTGAGCAGGTCTCCTATTGTCAGCAGTATCCTGACGCGCCCTGTATTGATCACCGCCAATTCAAGCCGGGGCAAAACCGAGGCCAAATTATTAAAGATCAGCACCTTGTCTCGGAAGACACCGAGTTCCAAACCAGCTTAGTGACGGGGCATTCGGAATTCATTGAGTACCCCCATGCGGGCGTCTTAAATACACCTGCTTTTTTACATCGCTACCCGAGCACCGAGACCAATCGGAATCGCGCGCGGGCGCGGTGGACCTTTTATCACTTCTTAGGGGTTGATATCGAAAAGTCGGCGCCGCGCTCAACCGAGCCCGCCGCGTTATCAGATAGCGATAACCCCACGATGCGAAACCCTGCCTGTACGGTCTGTCATCAGATTCTCGACCCGGTTGCTGGGTCCTTTCAGTTCTATGGCGACCTTGGGTTGTTGAATGAGTCCTGGGGCGGAAAAGACGCTTTGCCGGACAACTACAAGCAGGGCCTGCGAGATCCGGTCAGTCGTGGTTTGTTGGTATCAGCCAATTTTGAAATCGCGAATACAGACTTCGAGACCTTTCCTGGCGTAATGGCCGATTTCGAAGCGGGGACCGTTTTTATTGAACTGAGCTTTATCAATGACTTTTATGACGA
>JABGWC010000289.1 GCA_018645765.1 Gammaproteobacteria bacterium
GGCGATATCCGCGACATCCTTAATCCGCACAGCCTGGGCAGTTGATGCTGCAAACACCGCCGTAATCAGCAGCAATCTTGGCAAAACCCGTAACGCGCGACCCTTCAAAAAGCTTTTCATAACTGATGTCCTAACCGCTTAGTACGGCTGTAGTGCTGAGTTAAAAAATCGTGACAACCAACCCATCTTGCTGGCCGCCGCTGGCCCGCCCGTGCCGCCGTAACCAATACGGGCGTCGGCAATCTGAGTGGATAAGATGGTATTGGCGCTGGAGATATCGCTTTTTCGAACGATGCCCCGAATGCGGATGTATTCGCTGCCCTGGTTCAGGCTGATCCACTTCTCGCCTTGAATAATCAGGTTGCCTCGAGGCAACTCTTCAATGACGGTCACCGCGATGGTGCCGCTCAACTGATTGCTTTGATTACTGGCGCCCGCGCCGGAGAAGGCTTGATCGCTTTCTAACCCAAAGCCTAAGTTGAAATCCCAACCCCGAAATGAGCCGAGGACATCGCGCTGCTCGCCCCCCAATAACGGGTTACCGATGGTGGCTTCGTTGGATTTGGTCACGCTCGAGTCATTGCTTTTTGAGGCGTTGGTTCGCTCGGCAAGCAGCACGCTCACAATATCGCCCACTCGGGATGCTTTAACATCTTCAAACAACATGACTTCTGTGGCCGTTGAGTACAGTGAACTGCCTCGGGTCGCCGGGCTCTCATTGACCACCGCCGGCACAATCGTTGGTGCGTAACGCGGGTGCTCGAGCCTAGGGTGCCCGGCACAACCGGTCAGCGCCGCAACAACCAATATTAAAAAAAGTGGATGATTCATAATGCGTTCTCGATTCAATCGATTAAGTGTTATTCGTGATGAACTGCAGCATCTGATCGCTGGTTGAGATGGCCCGGCTATTGATCTCGTAAGCCCGCTGGGTCTCGATCATGTTGACCAATTCTTCAACCACGTTCACGTTCGAGCTTTCAATAAAGCCCTGCATAATCGTGCCCAACCCGTTAACCCCCGGGTTACCCGCCTGAGGCGTGCCGCTCGAGCCCGTTTCAACATACAAATTCTTACCCATCGGCATGAGACCCGCCGGGTTGATAAAGTCGGTGAGCTGAACATTGCCCACTTGAGTCGCGATCGCCGAGCCCGGTGTGACCACTGACACGGTGCCGTCCGAGCCGATGCTGACCGACTGCGCGCCTTCTGGCACCGTGATCGCGGGTTGCACAACATAGCCGCTGGAGGTCACCAGCTGGCCCTGATTATCAATCTGGAAAGAGCCGTCCCGGGTATAGGCTTCCGAGCCATCCGGCATCAAGACTTGGACAAAGCCTCGGCCTTCAATCGCCACATCAAAAGCGTTACCCGTTTCGACCAAGTTGCCTTGGCTGAACAGTTTTTCGGTTGCAACGGTCCGCACCCCCAACCCGAGCATGAGACCCGATGGCAAGGTCGTATCCTGGGACGATTGCGCGCCCGATTGCCGCACGTTTTGATAGAGCAGATCTTCAAACACCGCCCGCGATCGCTTAAATCCGGCCGTACTCGCGTTAGCAAGGTTGTTGGAAATCGTGGTCAGCTTGGTTTGCTGAGCATCCAGGCCGGGTTTTGCGATCCATAGTGATTGGTTCATGTTGCTCTACTCCTAAAAAAGGTGCTTACGAGAAGCGTAATATTTGGTCGAGTGACTGCTGATTTTCCTCAGAGGACTGCATCAGCTTGACCTGGGTTTCAAACTTGCGGGCCAGATCAATCATCTGAACCAACGAATCAATAGGGTTGACGTTACTGGTCTCGAGAGACCCGGAAACAACGCGAATTTGCGCATTTGGGATGGCTTCCTCACCGCCTTCCACTCGCAGCAACCCGTCCTCGCCTTTCATCATAGACTGGTCTTCATCCAGGCTGACCAAGCGCAGCCGGTCAACTCGCTGCAGCGCATTCGGCAATGCGCCCAGACGTTGAATCGAGATTGTGCCATCACCACCAATTTCAATTTCGCTATAGGGCTGGATGGCAATTCGCCCGCCATCACCCAAAACAAATTGACCCGAGCCATTCACCAAGAACCCATCGGCATCGAGGCGTAAATCGCCGCGGCGAGAATACGCATCGCTGCCGTCCGGCGCCTCGATCACAAAATAGCCTTCGCTTCCCGCTGTCGAGTCATCGATCGCCACATCGAGTTTATTCCCAGTGGAGAGCACGGTGCCTGGCGACAGGTCCACGCCACTTTTAAGCCCGTTGGCGGCACTCGTGCCTGCATAAACCGCAAGATCCTTGCGAAACCCAGGGGTACTGGCATTGGCAAGGTTATGAGAATTCATTGCCTGCGCCAGCATGGTTTCCCGTGCCCCCATAGCCGACAATTCTAATAATTTACTCACGGTTTAAACTCCTGATCGCCATGCGTTATCGCAGATTAATGATGGTCTGGGTAACTGCGTCTTGAGTCTGGATCATTTGAGCATTTGACTGAAAATTCCGCTGTGCAACCATCATCGCAACAAGTTGCGCTGTTATCTCAACGTTCGAGCTTTCTAAGGCACCCGACTGAAGCGTCCCCGTTCCGCTGAGGCCAGGAGCAGTAAGTATCGGAGTCCCTGATGAAAAGGATTCGGCAAAAGCCGTGTCACCAATTGGGACTAAACCATTAGGGTTAGAGAAGTTCGCTACAGCAACCAAACCCTGCTGACGGGACTGACCATTTGAATAGCGCGTAAATAGCACTCCAGAATCGTCAATATCTAAACCTCTCAACTGACCCGTGGAGTAACCATCCTGCTGAATGGCACCAACCGCGAATGGCGCTCCATATTGACTAAAAGAAGATACATCTATCGAAAAATTTTGAAGAGCCGCCCCATTTTCTAGGCCGGTTGCATTTAGAGGCTGCCATCCTGCGATGTTAATAGTTAACGGTTTGTTGACTTCGGCAATCGTTCCATCTGCTTGAAAAGGAATGTTTGCAACGACATTGGCGCCAGCGGCGTCGACTGGATCAATTTCAACACCATCGATAGCAACTTTCGCCTCCCAGGTATTATTAGCATCAGTTTTGATGAGATAAAGACTGAGTGAGTGCGGGTTTCCAAGGCCATCATAAATAGTTAACGTCGTCGCCGAATTGTATTGAGCTGTGTTGGGTAGGACCTGTGGATCACCAAAGGCATTTAGACCACCCCCCGCACCATCTGGATTCCAAGCCTGTGGAGGTAACGCTCTCGCGTCTACATTCGCTTCCAGGGTTGCAACCGTTGTTCCATTTGGAGGTACTAAGCCATTACCTAATGTCAGCGGACCCGCTTCCCCCGTTACGGTTCCATCTATATCAGTAGGAAATCCCTGAAGCTTTAGGCCTGCGGCGTTAACTATAAAACCATCTTGGTCTAACCTGAACGCACCGGCGCGACTGTAGTTTTGAACGCCACCATCGTCAAGAGCAAAGAAACCTTCGCCATTTATTGCCAAATCGA
Source organism: Gammaproteobacteria bacterium (assembly GCA_018645765.1). Taxonomy (GTDB): domain Bacteria; phylum Pseudomonadota; class Gammaproteobacteria; order Pseudomonadales; family Azotimanducaceae; genus UBA9926. The sequence goes on from JABGWC010000289.1 coordinate 3,483, forward strand.
GCGAATTATTTGTAAAGGTTACGTTACCTTGAGAAAAATCCTGTTTTATCGAGGTTAAAGCGACTCCTTGGCCAATCGATGAACCGGATAAACTTTGCGAATAGATATCCTTAAATTCTCCAGTTGACGATTTAAATCCTACGGTGGAACCGTTGGCTATATTGTTACCAATTATGCCGAGATTTGAGGAAGCAGCTAAAATGCCCGAAACTGATGTATCAAATGCCATGTGTAAACTCCTTTAAAATTAAAACTGTGTTTAGCGGTATTCCCGCACATCATCCAAGGACGCGGTGCGGCCATTGGCTAAATTAAGGGTGACCCTCTGAGTAGCTGGATCGAGGCTTACGCTCTCAATACGATTAGCCATTGCTACAGGCATACTCTGGACCCGCCCATTAGCAGACCCGGCGACCGCAAAATAATAATTACCCGCATCCATGGATCGACCGGACTGATCCCGTCCATCCCACTCGAACGAAACCTGTTTTCCAGCACTAGGATCAAGGCTCATCGCTCGCACAAGTGCACCTTGGCCATCCCGAATCTGTAATTCCAGTTGCGCCATTGGCTCGGTTTGATCAATCACGCCTTCAACCGGGGCAACGCCATCAAAGCTCGCACTATCAGTTTCGATAATCGCTTGACGATCGAGCAGCGTCGCCGCCTGTAAGCCCTGCGTGCCCATCAATGAATCAGATACGGAACTAAAATTACCGTTCAAATTCTCAATTCCCTCGACCATGCTGAATTGCGCCATCTGACTTAAAAATTCATTGTTATCCATCGGTTTTGTTGGATCTTGATTCTCAAGTTGCGCCACCATCAAAGCCAAGAAATCCTCCTGCCCCAGCTCGCTTTTCCCTCTTCCTTTGCTTACGTCTTGGGCTGGGTCGCTCATCCCCAATAGTTGATGCACTGAACTAATCGTCATCGTCAGTCTCCTTATTGTCCGAGCGTTAAGGTCCGCATCAGCAACTGCTTCGCGGTATTCATCATTTCCACGTTGGTCTGGTATGACCGAGTGGCTTGCATCATGTTGGCCATCTCCTGAACCGAGTTGACGTTGGACAGGTACACAAAGCCCTCGTCATCGGCCAAAGGGTTGCCTGGCTCATAGGAGCTTCTCGCCGGACGAGTATCTTCAACGGTTCCCTCAAGCTTCACGCCCATGCCAGTGCCATCACCCTGCTGGGCCTGTAGAACCGACCGAAACAGTGGGTACTGACCCTTGTAGGCTGTTTCTGGCTCACCCGACTGGACTTCAGCATTGGCCAAGTTTTCAGCAATGAGGTTCAGTCGTCCCGACTGCGCCGTAAGCGCTGAGTGACTGACCCCAAAAACATTCATTAAACTCACGATTACTCTCCTTTCAGCGCCAGTTTCATACCCCGAATCTTGGAGCTGAGAAACTGAATGCTGGCTTGATACTGAATTGCATTCTTGGTGAACGCCGCTTGCTCTGCCTCGCCCTCGACCGTATTACCGTTTTCTTTAAAGCTTTGCGGCACTCGATATAAAATCTGCGAATTCATGCTTGTATCCATGCCCAAATGCTTTGAGTTAGTGATGTTTAGACCGCTCGTACTGCCGCTCAAACGTCGTTCAAACTCCGTTTTAAAGTCGATGTCCCGGGCCTTAAACCCGGGGGTATCAGAATTCGCCACGTTGCCCGCAAGCACTTCAGCGCGCCCTGATTGCATCTTCAGCGCGGTGGTGTGGCCATTGAGTACATTATCGATCCAATTCACGGTGAACCCCTCTCGGGCTTTGTCTTCGTTGCCTATCTCTAACGCAACCGCCGTGCCAGAATTTTTTATTCAATAAAAACAATCGCTTAGTGATATTGCGGCGCTGCGGCAATACGTCTTAAGGCAATTCTTGCCGGTTTTTCCAGGGCATTTGCCGGTAACCGTCAAAAATTTGGTGCTCGATCAAAGCCGCCAGAATTCGACGCGAGCAATGCGGCAAAATGCCCGCTTTTGAGGGCTTGAATTGCCTTAAAGGTCTGTCGTTGTGTGTCAGAAACGGGATGGTCTGCCGCTGCTTTCGTCTAAGACGCGCTCTTATGACGCGCTCTGCAATCAACGCCCAAGTCATCATCCAAGGATCGCCTTGGCTAACGGGCTTGGGGCCTTTTATACAACGACCACGCTGCGGCGCTGCGTTCACCCGCCAAGGTTTACGGCTTAACGGATTCTAGGCGCCCAGGCGCCATCGCTGGGACCTCAGGTATCAATACCGCGACTGACGTCAGCGCAGCAAGGTTGGCGCAGGCGCGCCTTGACCGGTTCGCGCTTGCGTCCAGAGCTTGGCGATTGGCGCTCGAGCGTTATCGCACAAGGTCCCGTTTCAAATGCTGTAAACACCAATCACAACATCATGACTGGAACAGGCAAGCTTTGGCGCTTTGAGACAGTAATAGAGCGCTTGGGATTGGCGATTACACCCGCTTTGATTTTGAGCCAGGGTAACCCAGAACCTCGCGCGTTGAACGCAAGCCAACACGTTCACTAAAAGAGACCGCGCAAGATGTCATGCTGCGCGGCCAGTACCATCATTGTCCGCATGACTTTTGACTAGAACCCCGACTCAAGCGGTCTTTGAACTCTGATACACGACGTGTTCTGGGTTCTGGGTTACCGGTTCTCGGTTCTCGGTTCTCGGTTCTCATTCGCCACCTGTTATCGTTTAGCCCGCTCGGGCTATAGCATTTGACCTCACCCGCGGAAGCGAACCCTGTCGAGCCGGGGCACTGATAATCCGCCAAAGCCCAAGCTTACCGCGCTCGAGCACGGCAATAGCCCTGTGACCTAGGCGACTCATGACCCAAGCCAGACTGGCCAGCCTAGCGCGAGCCATTGCTGCAAACCGGTAAACCCGGGTTTACGGTCCTCAAAAGCGTCCGCCCGCTCGCCGAATGTCCTCTCAAAATCCGAAGACAGCGCTCCAAGCTGATAGGTTGGCATGCAAATTGTATTGATATAGATCAGTTTGGTGACCTTTGCAGGACAACAAGCTCAGCGAAGAGATTAAATACATGTTTTATTTCAATAGGTTAACGACATGAAAACGATAGATTCAGGTCAGACGCAGACAATCAACAACAACCGCTTCGTCAAAACATTGACGCGCTTTCTGGTTTTGGCAACCGCAGCGGCCACGTTTTCGCCAAGCTACGGCAATCGCACC
>JABGWC010000205.1 GCA_018645765.1 Gammaproteobacteria bacterium
AGTTCACCCGATCATACGCGGATGGCGCGTGACGTTATGGGTGCCGGCCCTTTACTGTGCGTTGAGCAGAAAGTTATTCTTGAATCAGATCCCGACAAGGCGCGTACTGCTGCGCGCGCCAATGCCAGGATTTATCAAGGGTTGCCGAACTATCGCAATAACTGGTTGCGGATGGGGCTCACAGAATCCGACATCAATGATCTGTCGGATCGGTTTATTGATACCACCTTCGCGTGGGGAAGCATTTCGGATATCCAGGATCGAATAAAAGCACATCAAGATGCAGGCGCTGACCATGTATGTCTCCAACCGGTCGATGCTGGTGGTAATTTGGGGCGTTTAGATTGGGCATGCCTTGAAGCGCTGGCAACCTAACAAAAGCCAGAATCATTATTGAGCGATTGTCGCAGCATTGTTTGAACGTGGCTTTTAGATCCCGCTGGTTTGCGTACCATTGGCTTCTGCCAGCGGCAGGGCTTCCGGAGGTGTCGGGTCGTCCGCCGCAAAACTTCTCCCGCTGACGCGGTGCCAATAAACGGCAAGACGTGGGTCGGCAATCGGTTCATCAGTAAACAATTGATTGTCGAGGACCCTAGGGTAGATTTGGTCCGCCAGTAAGATTTCACTTCCGGATAAACGCCTAACAATATGGCGGCGACTCAAATCCACGGGATGCGCAACGCCCGCAGCGCCAATCAGTTCTCCGACTGCTTTTAACGTGTTCTGATGAAAATTGCGGACTCTTGAGGCTTTAGTTTCGACATCAAGTACGCGATGTCGTGCTGGATCCATGGTTGCGATGCCGGTAGGGCAGAGGCCCGAGGCGCAGTTGCGCGCTTGAATGCAGCCCAATGCGAACATAAATGGTCGCGCCATGTTCACCCAATCTGCGCCGAGCGCGCAGTGTTTTACAATATCAAAGGCGCTGACCATTTTCCCAGAGGCTGCGATTTTGATTCTGGAACGAAGGCCTGCGCCGCGAAGCGTATTGTCGACGAAAACCAGCGCATCGGTTAGAGGGCTGCCAAGATGGTCGCTGAATTCCGTCGGCGCGGCGCCGGTGCCGCCTTCAGCGCCATCAACCGATATAAAATCCAGTAAGGGTTCGCCCTCGGTCATACTTTTGACGATGGCAATAAATTCCCAGGGATGGCCAATGCAGAGTTTGATACCAACCGGCTTGCCGCCACTGATAACCCGTAGTTCCGCTGCAAAGCGTAGCAGCTCTTGTGGCGTCTTGAATTCTGTATGACTTGCGGGTGATGCGCAGTCGACGCCCTCCTCAATGCCTCGGGTTCGGGCTATTTCGGCGGTCACCTTGGCTGCTGGTAATAGGCCACCGTGGCCCGGTTTGGCGCCCTGACTGAGTTTGATCTCAATCATTTTAACCTGAGGTTGCGTTGCCTTTTGCTCAAAAAGCGCGCGATCCAAGCGACCGCTGACAGCTCGAAATCCGAAATAGCCGGTTGAGACCTGCAAAATTAAATCACCCCCACCTTTGACGTGATAGGGCGAGACGGAGCCCTCGCCGGTATTGTGTGCAAACTGGCCTTGGGCCGCGCCCAGATTCAGCGCTTCAATGGCCGGTGGGGATAAGGCGCCAAAAGAGGTACCTGAAATATTCAGTAAAGATGCGGCGTAGCGTTGATCGCCAACGCCGACCCAGGTTCGAAAATCCTCGGCCTCAATGTGTAAGGGTGCAAGCGAGTGATTCAGCCAGCTAAAATCTTCCTTGTACATCGTCTCGATCGAGCCGAACGCACGAACTGAAAATTCGGATTTGGCCCGTTGGTAAACCATTGCCCGTTGGTTTCGGGAGTAGGGCAGCTCTGTATCATCGTCTTCCCAAAAATATTGTCGCAGTTCCGGTCTAATGCTCTCGAAGAAGTACCGGAGTCGGCCCAGGACAGGGAAGTTCGCTCGAACCGCACTGCCTGTTTGAAAATAGTCCTGAATGCCTAAGAACATAAGCAGACTTGATAGGAACAAGCTGCTCGTGAGCCAGGCATTTAACGGCCCATCAATGACGAGCCAAGCCGCACCGGCAAGGGTTCCAATAGTTGCGTAGAAAACAACGCTATATCTGCCGAATAACC
>JABGWC010000102.1 GCA_018645765.1 Gammaproteobacteria bacterium
AGAGGACTTGAACCTCCACGGGGTTTCCCCCACTAGCACCTGAAGCTAGCGTGTCTACCAATTCCACCACCTCGGCAACGAGGAGCCGCAGATTACTAGGCGCTAGTGAATCTGTCAACGCACGCGCCCGGCCTGGGTCGTGTCAGGAGCCACATTTGAATCAAAAAGATCCCCATTCCTCGCGAGAAGCTGAGCGCTATGCGAATCCGATCGCCAGCCGAGAATTTATTCTGTCGATGATCACTGAGGCCGATCAGGCGCTCACAGCGCGTCAAATCGCGGGCCGGCTATCGCTTACCTCGCCTGAGGACAAAAAGGCCCTCAAATCAAGGCTGGGCGCAATGGTTCGAAGTGGCCAGCTTGTGATGAATCAGCGCTCAGGCTACCGTCTGCCGAAGCCAGACGAGATCCCGGAAGACGCCGTTGAAGGCGTGATCTCCGCGCACCCAGATGGGTTCGGTTTTTTAATGGTGCAGGGAGACGCGCCGGACATTTATCTCAACCATCAGGTCATGCGGCGCGTGATGCATGGTGACAAAGTATTGGCGCGTGTTAGCGCCGGTTTGGGGGGCAGAAGGCCAGAAGCCGAGATTGAAAGGGTTCTGACCCGCGCGTTTACCAGTATAGCCGGCCGCGTCAGGCTGAAGCGCAAACAGATCCTATTAGAGCCGCTATCTCGGAAAGTACATCAACCCATTCTGCTTGAAAAAAATCCTGCAACCCCGCTTAAAAATGGCCAAATTGCGGTGGCAACCATTACCGATTACGGCGATCGCGGCGGTGGACTAAAAGGTCGGGTGGAACGAGTGATTGCAGACGACCTAACCCCGGAAATAGAAATTGAGGTGGTGTTAAAAAACCACGATCTGCCAAGGGTTTTTCCGGAGGACGTCGTTGCAGAGGCTGACGCGATAAAAATGCGCCTTGCGCCAGCAGACCTTAAACATCGTGATGACTTGCGGGAGCTGCCCTTCGTGACCATCGATGGCTCGGATGCGCGGGATTTCGATGATGCGGTACTGGCTAAAGTCAGCCCAGAGGGCTTTACGTTGTGGGTCGCGATTGCTGATGTCGCGCACTATGTTCGTCCGGGTCGTCCGCTCTATGATGAAGCCGTGAACCGGGGCACCAGTGTTTACTTTCCGCAGATGGTGATACCGATGTTGCCTGAAAAACTCAGTAATGGATTGTGTTCTCTGAGGCCGAATGAAGATCGCTTGGTGCTGGTGTGCGAGATGTCCTTCGACACATTGGGCCACCGGCTTGGCTATCGCTTTAGTGAAGCTGTGATTGAATCGAAAGCGCGGTTGATTTACGAGGACGTCGCGCATTGGCTTGACCATAAGGCGGCGCCGTCAGAGCTTGCGCCGCCCGTTCTTGAGTCGCTCGAGGCGCTGCACCAAGTTTACCAAGTGTTGCTGCAGCGCCGAGCCAAGCGGGGTGCGCTGGAAATAGAGACGCCTGAACTTCGGGTGCAGTGGGATGATGCGGGCAAGCTGTCCAGCATGGGCCAAGCGTCACGAACCGAGGCGCACAAGCTGATCGAAGAATGCATGTTGGCGGCGAATGTCGCGATGGCCGATTTTATTCAAGCCAGCAAAGGCGCTGGGTTATATCGGGTCCATGACGAGCCCGACCCCGAAAGTGTTACGCGTTTAGCGGGCACCTTGGCACAGTTTGGACTCGCGCTGGACGCCGATTTAGGGCGGGTGACGACGCAAGACTTCCAGAGAATTTTAGATGCCAGCCGCGGTCAGCCAGCCGCTGCGGCGCTGCAGATGCTGGTTCTACGCTCGATGAACCAAGCCATTTACACCCCAGAGCATCGGCCACACTTCGGTTTAAATTATCCAGGCTATGCGCATTTTACGTCGCCGATTCGGCGGCTTGCCGACCTTGTGAATCATCAGTTGGTGAAATCCCAGCTTCGAAAGAAGGCAAAACAAGCCCCGAGTGAATTAAAACCGGAGGCGCAAGCCTTGCTGACCGAGCTAGGCGAGCGGGCCAGTATGACCGAGCGTCGGGCGGATGCGGCAGTCTATGAGGTGCTTGAGTGGTTGAAGTGCGAGTATTTAAAGCAGTTTCTGGGCGATACCTTCGAGGGTGTGATTACAACAGCGGTTAAATTTGGGTTGTTCGTCACCCTTGAGCCGATAATGGCTGAGGGCTTGATTCATATTGGCAATCTAAAACAGGATCATTTTAAGTTTGATGCAGAGCTCGGCGCTTTGGTGGGAACCCGCAGCCATCAAATTTTGCGAATGGGCGATCGGGTGGTGGTGCAACTCGAGTCGGTCGACAGCAGCTTAGGGCAGGTCAGCCTTGCGCTCAGTGAGCATGTGCCGCTGGCCCGAAAAGGGCAGTCAGCCGGGCGTAGGACATCGGCGACAAGAGTCAAAAAAACACAGCAGGGTGGGGAAAAGAAACCAAAAAAACGGGGAAAACGTGAGCGATAAATGGATTTATGGGTTTCATTCCGTTGAACAGCAGCTGCTCAAAAGGGCGGTCGGAAAGGTCTATTTGCGCGATGGACGTGGGGGCAAGCGCACAGCGTCTTTGGTGACGCTGGCGGAGTCCCTATCGGTTGAGATTGAGTATGTCGCCGATCTGGACGCGCTTTTGGGCGTTGGGGTTCAGCATCAAGGCATTGCGTTTTTAGGCTTTGATGCACCGCCGGAGCCGAGTCGGTCCTTAGAAACCTTCTTACAGCCCAAACCATCGCCCCGAACGCTCTTGGTCTTAGATGGTGTGACGGATCCCGGTAACTTGGGTGCCTGCTTGCGCAGTGCGATGACTTTTGGGGTTGATGCGGTGGTAGTGCCGAAAAACGGCTCAGCGCCGATGAATGCGATTGTGATGAAGCGCTCGGCCGGTGCGGCAGGGGTGGTTCCGGTTGTGGAGGTGGTGAATTTGTCGAGAAGCCTTCGTCAAATTAAAGAAGCAGGGTTTTGGGTGGTTGGTACCGCACTTGGCGCTGAGACCCAGTTACCCGATTTCAACTTCAACATGGATACGGCCCTTGTTATGGGCTCAGAAGGGGACGGTCTGCGGTTTAACACGCGTAAGCAATGCGATGTTCTGGTTGAAATACCCATGCAGGTGGCAGATTTTAATCTAAACGTGAGCGTCGCCACCGGCGTCAGCCTATATGAGATTTTCAGGCAGCGGCGCCAAGTGCTTTAACGAGCATTTGCATCTCTCAGAACAATTTCGTACACTGCGCGACCCTAATTTCAATTAACTCCTTGCTGCACTGGGTTCGCCCGGGTAGCAATTACCGAGAGGAGATCTCTATGCGGCATTATGAAGTCGTATTCATGGTACATCCTGGCCAGAGCGAACAGGTGTCAGGCATGATCGAACGTTATTCTAATTTGATTACTCAAGGTGGCGGTGCTGTCCATCGGGTTGAAGATTGGGGGCGTCGTCAGTTAGCTTATCCCATCAATAAGATTTTTAAGGCGCATTACGCCATGCTCAACATTGAGTGTGGTCTTGAAACCTTAGAAGAACTAAGCGATGCCTTCCGTTTTAATGATGCTGTGATTCGAAACATGATTATGAGCCGTAAACAGGCTGATCAGGGCAATTCGCCCATCATGAAGATCGAAAACGAAAGCAAGGAACGTAAAGATCGAGAAGATAGTCGCAATGCCCGTGCTGACGCGAAAGCGGCAGAGGCGGCAGCGCCGGCTGTTGCGCAGCCCGCAGAAGCGGCCGTTGATGCTGGGCAAGGAGAATAACGATGTCTAGATTTTTTAGAAGAAGAAAGTATTGTCGCTTTACTGCTGAAGGCATTACCGAAGTCGATTATAAAGATGTTGAACTGCTGAAAGCGTACATTACTGAGACGGGAAAGATTGTCCCAAGTCGGATTACCGGGACGAAGGCAAAATATCAACGTCAACTGGCAAAAGCAGTCAAGCGTGCTCGATATCTGGCATTGCTGCCCTACACAGACGCGCATAAATAGCGCATTTAGAGGGTTGTTGTGAGAGGGCTCGCCGCTTTTGTGATGCGAGGCCGGCTCCAAGCCAGCGCTGTTGCGGCTTTGGTATCGGCCTTGCCGCTCCTGACTTGGTTGGGTGCGTCGATCGTCGCACTGGTTGTGTTGCGGCGCGGCAATAAAGAAGGCCTCTTGGTATTTCTTTGGGCCTTTCTACCGTTGGTATTGATGTATCAAAACGGGGGCGATTCGAGTGGGTTAATTGCCCTCTTGGGCGCCTTCTTTACGGCGGTAGTACTGCGGCTATCTGTGTCTTGGGTGGTCACCCTGTATGCCGCGGTGATTGCTGCGGTGGTGGGGAGTTTGGTGTTTATGCAGTTGTCAGAAGCCATTCTGACAGCCTTCGTAGAGTGGTATGTGGATGTCATGCAAGGGCTTGCAGCCGATACGGGCGGCCCGGTTGTGACATCCGCCGCTGGGCAACGCCAAGCAGTGAGTTACTTGGCTATGGGCCAGGGTTATATGATGGTGCTTGCGCTCATGTTGGCGCGGTGGTGGCAGAGTGTGCTGTACAACCCCGGTGGTTTTAAGCAGGAGGTTCAGCAGACTCGTTTGACGCCCAAAGCGAGTTTGCCTTTGGTGCTGGTCATGGCGGGATGCCTGGTGACCGATGGGTTCGGGACATGGGTCGGGGTGGCGAGTATCCCGTTTGTGGTGATTGGTTCAGGATTAGTGCATTGGATCCTAGGCAGTCAAAACAGGTCGAACCAGTGGTTTGTGATGTACTACGTGACATTGGTGATGTTTTTTCAGTTAGCGTCGGCCGCGTTAGTGGTGTTGGTCATAGCGGACGGTTTTATAGATTTGAGACAACGAATTCAGTCGAGAGAGGATTAAGTCATGGAAATTATCTTGTTAGAAAATGTTGCAAAC
>JABGWC010000162.1 GCA_018645765.1 Gammaproteobacteria bacterium
GACTCCTCTAGGCCAAACACGACCATCAAACCATCACCCGTGTATTTATCGAGGGTGCCATTAAACCGCAGAACCAATTGACCCATTCGCGTCAGATAGTCGTTGAGAAAATCCGTGAACGCTTGCTCGGCAAGCTGTTCGGCAGCACCAGTTGAATCATGAAGATCCGCAAAAAAAATAATAAGGGGTAGTCGCCGCGGGGCTTTTGTTTGCAAAGCAGACGCCAACAACGGTTTCGACAAATAAGGCTTCACCCGCGTTAATTGCTGGGTGGTTTGCTGATGCGCTTGCTTAGCCGCTTTAAACAACCGGGCGCGTTCCGAGCTAACCATACCAACTGTCCGCGCTGAAAAGAAACACAGCCCGAGCAATAAACCCAGGCCCAAGCTCTCCTGCAGACCAATGTGCTTTAAACCCTCGATGACAGACGCGCCACACAATCCAAAAGCCACAATCAGGATAAGTCGAATCACTTGATACGACTTTGACGACGTCAAAAGACATAACCGCGCAACAAAAGCCATGCCGCCAATCAATCCTATCTGGCTCAGCAGGCCCAAAGGTTGCGTTGCCAGAACCAGAAAAATCATAGCGGTATCGAGCACGAAGGCGCGATCAGGATGATCTGCAACGACCCTGATTCGGCCTAAAGCCCAGTGCAATCCAATCGGGTAGCTCGCTAAGGCGACAGCCCAGCATAGACCCACCTCTGCGAAACCATTTGCCAGCCAAACGATCAAGGCCGTAAGGCTAAACGCAAACTGTCGAAGGCGTGTGATCTGATTATCAATGTGAAAAGCCAGCATGCGCCAGATTGTCTCAGAAGCCAGCGCCCCGCTTACTGGACAATGCTGCAGAGCCTGCGCGTTTTAACACAAACTTACCGCCGCATTAGAAGTCTTGCACGGCCATCGAAACATCCGGCTCCTGCTCGCCAGTGTAATCAACACCCTCAAAATCAAAACCATGCAAATTCAAAAATGCCGCCCGATAGCCCTCGAAATCAGTTAACTCATCGAGGTTATCTTGGGTCACCTGCCCCCAGTGCGATTGGACGTAAGCTTGGATCTCCGGCTTTAACTCCCAGTCATCCATCCGAATGCGACCCGCCTCATCCAGCCTTTGCGCCGTACTGAAGAGCTGGGTTCTGAACAATCGATCGACCTGTTCTAAGCAGCCCTCGTGGGTGCCTGCTGCTTTCATTGCCTTAAATAACAAAGACAAGTAAACGCTCATCCCAGGAATTGCGGATGCGGCTTGGGTCAGTAAGCCCTTCATGACAATGACCCTCGCGTGACCGTTGACCTCAGTAAGCACCGAGGAAAGCGCCTGCGACGCCCGATCCAGGTCTTCCTTGGCGCGACCAATCGTGCCGTGGTAGTAAATTGGAAATGTGACCTCGCTGCCTAAGTACGTGTAGTTCGTGGTTAAGCAGCCTTGCGCTAAACATCCTTGGTCTTTTAACTGCCCTATCCAGTCCTCCCAGTCTTCACCACCCATCACTTTAACCGTTGCTGCAATCTCAGCCTCATCGGCCGGCTCAAGTGCAACCCGTCGTAACTCGCGAGAATTAAAATCAATGGTCGCGCCGCTAAAGGACTCACCAATCGGTTTGAGCACGCTGCGAACCGTCTCGCCCGATGCTAAGGTTCTCGCGGGCGCGGCGAGTGAATACACCACCATATCAACTTGCCCCCAATCCGCTTTGATCGTGTCAATCACCGCATCTTTCATAGCCTGAGAAAAGGCGTCCCCATTGAAGTTTTTGGCATAAAGGCCGGCCGTCTCGGCCGCTTCACTAAAGGCTGCTGACTTGTACCATCCGGGCGAGGCCGTTCGCCCCTTCACGGCCGGGCGCTCAAAGAAAACGCCAATTGTTTCAGCCCCACCTCCGAAGGCACTGGTGATGCGGGTTGCCAAGCCATATCCGCCGGAGGCGCCAATCACCAGCACCCGTTTTGGGACGTTCGGAATAGGCCCGCCGTTTTTAATCTGATCAATTTGACCGTTAACATCGGCCACGCACCCCGCTGGATGAGCCGTCGTACATAAAAATCCTTTAATCTTCGGCGCGATAATCATTTGGTTTTCCTTTTTCGGGTCCGCTTTTGAACAGCTGCAATGGTGCCCGTCTCATGGTCTACTTGAGGTTGAGCACGAAGCATTAAAAACAACCCCAATATTACCATAGGCACACAGAGCACTTGACCCTGGGTCATCCAGCCCATGGCGACAAACCCCATATGCGGATCAGGCGCTCTAAAAAACTCTGTGGTAAACCGAAACGCTGCGTACAACGCCAAGAAAGCGCCAGAGTTAAACCCAAGGCCTCGCCGCTGACGTGCGATCAGATACACCAACCCAAACAACACCGGCCCTTCAAGGCTCATCTGATAGAGGCTTGACGGGTGTCGGCCGACCACCTCGCCCGGGTAAATCAACGCCCAAGGTACCTCCGTGATGCGACCCGGTAACTCGCCATTGATAAAGTTACCGATTCGGCCGAGCCCTAAGGCGAGCGGTGCACCAGGGGCCACAAAATCAGTAACCTCTAAAAACCTGCGGCCATGGCGCCGAGCATACAACGCCAGCGCTGCAATGACGCCCAAGAGGCCACCGTGAAAAGACATGCCGCCCTGCCAGATCCGAAGTAGCGACAAGGGGTCATTTAAAAATTGATCAAAACCGTAAAACAACACGTAACCCATTCGTCCGCCCAAGATCACACCGAAGACTCCATAGGAAATCAGATCCCAGAGTGCGTCTCGCGTCCAAGGTTGCCTTTGCATCGGGCTCATGCTCAACAAAATGCGCCAGCAAATGAAGAAGCCTAAAAGGTAAGAGATGGCATACCAGTGAATATTGAGTGGCCCAAGTGAGATCGCCACCGGGTCAATAATAGGATAGTTGAACATGGCTGGCCCTCGGTGCCTTCTGCTAATATATTACCTTCACCGCGCTTTTGGATTGTCCGCGATATGTGCCTCATCTTATTGGCCTACCAACACAATGAACACCATCGCCTAGTCGTCGCTGCCAATCGGGACGAATTCTACGGCAGACCCTCAGCTTCTGCCACATTCTGGCCCGATGCCCCAAACCTTCTAGCGGGTCGCGACTTGAAAGCCGGTGGCACCTGGTTAGGTGTGGATGAAAAAGGTCGCTTTGCCGCAGTCACCAATTACCGGCGCACCCCAAGCGATGAAAACAAGACGCGAAGCCGGGGCGATTTAGCCCAACGATTTTTATGTGGTCAGCAGTCCGCTGAGACCTTTTACCAAGAGGTGGGTCCCTATCGGGAAGACTATCGCGGGTTTAATTTATTATTGATGGATGACACTGGGTTATTCTATGGCAACAATTTAAGCGACACCCTGCGGCCTTTGGCGTCCGGGATCTACGGGTTATCCAATCAACGCTTAAACTGCGACTGGCCAAAAGTGACCGAAGGTCAGGATCGCCTCGAATCGACCTTAGCCGGGCCAGACCTTGAAGTAGATGCCCTGCTTGAGATTTTACGCGACGCCGGTGATGCGCGCCCCTTCTCGAACAGCTTCATTGAATCGGCCGATTACGGCACCTGCGTCTCGTCGGCCTTAATCGTTGAACACTCCGGGGAGGTTCGTTTCACAGAACAAGGCTTCCATTCCGGCGGCGGGGCAGGCGATCGAGCCAATTTCAGTTACCGCGCGCGACCCTAGAGACGAACCCGAATTAATTGACCCAAGCCTGCCTTAGTCAAGGTCTCGTCCGTCCGGCGTTTAACCTCTTGAGCCGTTTCAAGCTGTAACACCTCGTCCAACAGGGCTTTGGCCGCTGCTAAGGTTAGGCTGGTCAGCACTTTCTTTACCAGCAAAAGGTTCGGCGAATTCATTGACAACACCTGGTACCCCATCGCCATGAGCAGCAAGGCAGCGCCGGGGTTACCGGCCATCTCGCCACAGATACCAACGCCTTTGCCCGCCTTAATCGCGGCATCCGCAACCTGTTTAAGCGCCTTCAGAACGGCCGGATGAAATTCTTGATAAAGCCCAGCTACCTGGGCGTTATTTCGATCAACCGCCAGCATATACTGCACCAAATCGTTGCTGCCAACGGACAGGAAATCCACTCGCTTCAACAGGGCTTCGGCTTGATAAACAGCCGCCGGCACCTCAATCATCACCCCAATATCGGGTCGTCTGAAAACAACACCCTCCTCTTCAACTTCTCGAACGCACTGATCGATGAGTTGTCGGGCTGTATCCACTTCAGCAATGCTACTCACCATGGGCAACATAATTCTCAGATAACAATCAATGCCTTCACTGGCGCGAATCATGGCGCGGATCTGAGCAATAAAAATTTCCGGGTGATCCAGAGACA
>JABGWC010000245.1 GCA_018645765.1 Gammaproteobacteria bacterium
ATGGGGCAAGATATTTGATGCAGCGGGTCTTATTTGGGGACCCGTCCTAGGCCTTCATGAGGTCCCGCAGGACCCTCAACCCCAAGCAATCAATCTGTTCCCAACCATTAACGATGCAACCCACGGCGACTACACAACTGTTGGAATTCCTATGCGATTTTCTAAAACCCCCGTCGGACCCACGCGCGCGGCGCCTTCCCTTGGCCAACATTCAAAAGCAATTCTTCAAGAGTTTGATTTCACACCGGATGCGATCGCAGCCTTATCACAACAGGGCGTGATTCAAGCCGATGAGTGAGCAACCGATCCGGCCAGCCGCCACAGTTATCATTGCTCGAGCCGCCGCGCCGCAATACGAAATTTTAATGCTGCGCAGAACCAACGCGGCTGTTTTTGCGGGCGGCATGTATGTCTTTCCCGGCGGCAAAATTGACGAAGCCGATGCAGATCCAGAACTCATCAACTATTTCAGCCCGCTCGGTGCGCCGCAGCGTCGACAGCAAAAATCCCTTGGCCAAGACTGGCAATCCTGTTGGGTCGCCGGGATTCGAGAGACCTTCGAAGAATCGGGGATTTTACTCGCGTATACCGAAGATGGCGCGCTTGCCGATACGAGCAATATGGACCTAGACCAGGCGCGCGCCGAAATTCACGAGGGCAGCTTGACGCTCAAAGCGCTCTGCGCTCGTGAGCAGCTAACCCTCGCTGTTGATCAAATCCACTATTTCAACCGCTGGGTCACGCCACCGGGCAGACCGAGACGATTTGATACGCGTTTTTTTATTACCGCGGCGCCACTGAATCAATTGCACCGACATGATGGCGCGGAGACGACTGAAAGTATTTGGATTTCGCCCGCGGACGCGTTGCAACGAAATAGCAACGACGACTTCGGCATGATGACGGTAACCATCAAACAACTCGAAACCTTGAACGAGCATCAATCGCTCGCAAGTTTGTTAACAATGGCCAGCAGCCAAACAGACTTCCCGTACTACGCGCCGTCTCTGCCGGCCGCGCAACCAAACAACAACTAGTCACGCCTTAATCCTCGCGCAAGGGAGCGCCACCATGATTACAACGCACACCACGACCCTCGTCGTCGAACACCATGTTGCCTGGATTACCCTGAACCGCCCAGACAGCTTGAATGCGCTGAATCCTGAATTACGGTGGCAGTTATCACAACACCTGGATGAAGTGGAAACCAATGATGATATCTGGCTAGCTGTGATCACGGGTGCGGGCGATAAGGCCTTTTGTGCGGGTGCCGACCTCAAAGCCCGTGCGCAGTTAAAAACCGCATCAACGGCGCAGCTTGATGAGATCAAGGCCTATGAACACGCGACGCGTCATATTATCGAGCGCTGGCAATTTCCAAAACCGCTGATTGCGATGGTCAACGGCTATGCGCTCGGCGGTGGGCTAGAAGTGGCTATGGCTTGCGATCTGATTATTGCCGCGGATCACGCAACCTTTGGCTTACCCGAGCCAACCCGCGGTCTCATCGCAGGCAGTGCTGGGGTTCATCGACTGCCCCGCCAGATCGGCTTAAAACCGGCTATGGGCTACCTCCTTACCGGTCGGCACTTTTCAGCGCAACGTGCTTATGAACTCGGACTCATTAATGAAGTGGTGCCCACAGCGCAATTGCGCGCAACCGTCCAAGGTTATGTCGATGATATCCTTCGTTGCGCGCCTTTGGCCGTTCGCGCTACAAAGGCCTGCGCCATGCAAGGGCTTGATCATCCCCTGCCCGCAGCCTTTGAGAAGACTTATCCCGAAGAATTGCTCAGACGAAAGAGTGCGGACGCTTTGGAGGGGCCACGCGCCTTTTCAGAAAAAAGAGCGCCGGTATGGCAAGGTCGATAAGCCTTACCCCAAGCAGCTATTCGTGATGATTTGCGCTACCCGCGACACCATGACTGTGGCCATGGGAGAGCTCATCCGCGGTCGCGGCCCGCACGACTTGGATTTCAAGCTCAAAGGTCAAGGTTCTACCTGCGTACGGATGATTACTATCTAGATCGACATTAAACCGACCAACCTTCACCACCATCGCGTCCCGCGCGCCGTCTTTGGTATTCACCCGAACCAAACTGCCGGGTTGAATCCGCTTTGGCGGCTTGACCAAATATTTGATCGGCACCCGATCAACCGCACCTTCCTGACGCGGGCCATAGGCTTGCTCCGGGGTTAAGGTTACAGAGACCCGCTCTCCTTCAACTTTACCACCGAGCGCGGCTTCCAGAGCAGGCAAGATATTGCGATGTCCATGGAGATACACCATGGGCTCACCCAGCGCATTGTGCTCGAGCACCCCGCCTGCCTCATCCAAGACTTTGTAATCCATGACCACAACCTGTCCAGCTTCAATCTTCATCCTGGGTCTCCTTTTGCCTTCGGCTCATCGGGGTGATTTTAACTGTTGCTGCTGACAATAACGGTCTAGAACCGCTGCAAATTTTTGACGATCTTTATTGGAAAGCGGCGCAGGACCTTCGCTTTGAACGCCGCTTGCGCGCAGGGTCTCCATAAAATCCCGCATCGTTAACCGCGCCTTGATCGTCTCAGGCGAATAAACCTCGCCTCGAGGACTGACCACCTCAGCGCCTAATTCAACCAATTCCGCCGCCAACGGAATATCCTGGGTGACAACCAAATCACCTGGAACAACCTCTTGCACTAAGCGATGGTCCGCAACATCAAAACCCTGAGGCACCTGAATAAAGTGAATGTGCTCGCCCGGCGGTACCCGCATCGGATGATTGGCAATCAAGGTTACTTTGATCCCCGTTCGCTCAGCCGCCTTAAACAGGGTTTCCTTAATGGGCACGGGGCACGCATCCGCATCCACCCAAATTGAAGCGTCGAGCGGGGCGGTCACTTTAAACAGGATCCGCTAAACGAAGTAATTGTTTGCCTTGATTCTGCCCTGAAAACAATCTTTGCAGGGTCGCAGGAATGGCATCAAAGCCCTCTTGCACATCTTCAAGGTGAATGATTTTTCCAGATTGGTACCAAGGCACCATGTCTGCCAGGAACTCCTCTGTTCGCCTTAAATAATCGATGACAATGAACCCTTCCATTCGTGATCGCGTGATCACGAGGTTCATAATGTTTTTTGGACCAGGCACCGGCGTCACCGCGTTGTAGCCTGCAATGCCGCCACACAGGATCACGCGGGCATTCAGGGCCAGATGATCTAATGCCGTCTCAAGAATATCTCCGCCCACATTATCGAAGAAGATATTGATCCGATTCGGACATAGCCTTTGAATACCCGCGGCAACCGACTCATTCTTATAATCAATGGCCGCGTCAAACCCGGCTTCCTCGACCAACCAACGACATTTTTCCGGGCCACCTGCAATACCAATCACTCGAGCGCCTTTGATTTTGGCAATTTGCCCAACCACTTGCCCGGTCGCACCCGCCGCACCCGACACCAAAATGGTATCACCCGGTTTGGGGTCGCTTAAATCAAGTAAGCCAAAATATGCGGTGAGACCCGTGGTACCAAAGACCCCAAGCGCCTGCTGGGGCGTGATTCCGGCGGGCAGCTTGCTCAACCCCAGGCCGCCCTCGCTGATGAAGTATTCTTGCCAACCGCCGAGCCCTTGCACCAGATCACCGACAGAAAAACCGGGTGCCTCGGACGAAACCACTTGCCCGACTGTGCCTGCCCGCATCACCTCTCCGATTGCAACCGGCGGCATATAACTTTCAGTGTCATTAACCCACCCTCGCTGGGTTGGATCAAAAGACAAATACAGGTTTTTGACCAAAACTTGTCCAGCGGTAAGGTCCGGCACAGGTTCCATCCCTCGCTCGAAATGTTCTGGTCCAATCAGTCCTTCTGGTCGTGACGTTAACCGCCATTGTTGGTTTTCCATAACGCCTCCTTGGGTGATTTAACGAAACAATATGCTTTTAGATAAGGTTGCCTGGGGCTGACGTGCCCCGTCTTAACGCGCCTTGAACCCGCTTGCTCGGCGCGCGCTTGCTTGCACTTAAATTGCTTAGGTTGAAAACGCTGAAGGCTTTCTATGGTAGCTCAAATAGTAATGTCGCCGGCAAACCGAAACGTAGTTGGCATTACCGCCAATGGCAACCTGAGCGCCTTGCGTTATGACCTCCCCAGCCTCATCCAATCGCAAAACCATCGTCGCTTTACGACCACAGTGGCAGATCGCTTTGAGTTCTTTGAGATTATCCGCCCAAGCAAGCAGATACTGGCTTCCTTCAAAAGGCTCACCCTGAAAGTCTGTCCTGAGTCCATAAGCAAGCACCGGGATATCAATTTCATCACAGACCTGCCCCAATTGATAAACCTGCGCCTTCGATAAAAATTGAGCCTCATCCACCATGACACAGTGAATAATATTTTGAGTGAGCTTCTGGGTTACCAGTTCGAACAAATCCACGTTTTTTTCAAACCCAGTAGCCGGCGCAGAGATCCCAATTCTGGAGGTGATTTGGTTTTCACCATAACGATCATCCCACGCTGGGCAGAGTAATAACGTGTTCAGTCCTCGTTCCTGGTAGTTGTAACTCGACTGCAATAAAGACGCCGACTTGCCGGCATTCATAGATGAATAATAGAAGTAGAGTTTCGCCATGGTCCCTCAAATTCTGCCGCGATCTCTCGACGCACAACAAAACGATGCAGTGGATAGGTCCCATCCACCAAGGAGCACCAATATAACAAATCGAGCGGGCATCTCAACCCAAGATCCTTTGTCCGCAGGCATCATTAAACCGCCAAACCACGTTGGAACCGCCGCCGGGGGGGGCTTAGTTTTGTGTCGGCCTTGTGTCGGTTTCAGGTTGGCTTTATCGTTATTTTGCTGTATATTTATACAGTACTCATTGTGCAGCACATTTTATGTCTAACCTTCACAAAACCTTTTTCAGAAAGCCTTTTCGAACAACCATTAAGAACGTCTCTGCAGCCACCGCAGGTTCATCATTCAGACATTCTTAACCCGAAAGGCTCGATCTGCAGGCTCAATCAATCTGCACTGAATGCCGCAGAATCAAATCCATAAAACCCAGTAAATCAACACCGAACCAGTCAAACCGCAATCACCTAAGACAATAACCTAAAGCAGATGCCACCGGACGCCCACCCCTTAATACCCAATGCGATTCATCAATCCA
>JABGWC010000083.1 GCA_018645765.1 Gammaproteobacteria bacterium
GCATCCTTGCGAACTTAAATGATGGGTTTACCGACCTTGCGAGCGCTGTTATTGGCGCCATGGCGGGCTATCTCTCGCTCTGGCTTGTTTACTGGGGCTTTAAACTCGCGACCGGCAAAGACGGTATGGGCTTCGGCGACTTCAAATTACTCGCCATGCTCGGGGCCTGGCTGGGCTGGCAGCTCCTGCCAATCGTTATATTATTATCCTCCTTTACCGGCGCCCTGATCGGCCTCACCTTAATCGCATTGGGTCGGGACAAGGACCATCCCATTCCGTTTGGTCCCTATTTGGCGATCGCGGGCTGGCTGGCTCTAATCTGGGGCGATGACATCACGCAACAATACTTTCAACTCACGAACCTGGCATGAATCGACTGATTATTGGCATAACGGGCGGGATTGGATCTGGGAAGACCGCGGTATCCAACCGGTTCCAAGCCCTCGGCATTACCATCGCTGACGCAGACGTTGCGGCCCGCACTGTCGTGCAGCCCGGATCCAAACTGCTCAGCGACATCGCCAAGCATTTCGGCCCAGACATCCTGACGGTCGCGGGAGCGTTAAATCGACCAAAGCTTCGAACGATTATTTTCGCAGATATTGATGCCCGTCGATTTTTAGAGCGCGCAACCCATGGCCCGATTATGGACCAGCTTCGCTCAGAACTGACCGCTGCTACCAGCCCCTATGCGATGTTGGTGTTATCCGCAGGCACCGGGCAGAACCCTCTTATCAACCGAATGCTGGTCGTTGACGCGCCGATCGAATTGCAACAAGCGCGGGTTTTAGAACGGGACGGCAGTGACCTTGAGACGATCAATCACATTATCGCCGCCCAACCCGCAAGACGCGAGAGACTAGCGCTCGCAGACGATATCATTGAAAATCCGGGATCGGAGCAGGCATTAGACGACAAAGTCGCTGCGCTGCATCAATTTTATCTGGACCTGATTCATCATGACTGACGCCATCGTGCAATGCCCTATCTGTCGCAAAGCGGTGGCTTGGATTGCAGCCAATCGCTACAAGCCCTTTTGCTCTGAACGCTGCCAACTCATCGACTTAGGAGAATGGGCCAGTGGTAATCGCAGTATTCCAACAGATGCAAATCACGATGAGGTCACTGCAAGCGATCTAGATCAGGACTAACGGTCAGGTGCGGTATTCCGCATTGATTTTAATGTAGTCGTGAGACAAATCACTCGTCCAAACGGTCTCTGAGCAAACGCCAGCATTAAGATTGACGTGCAGCAGGATTTCCTCTGCCGCCATTGCCCGAGCGCCATCGGCCTCCTCATACTGCGGATTTTTGATCCCGCCACGCATTAAACACACGTCGCCGATAAAAAGATCCACGAGGCTTGGATCAAACGGCGTTGTCACCTTACCCATCGCCATCGCCAAACGCCCCCAGTTGGCATCACTGGCAAAGAGCGCCGTTTTCATGAGCGGCGAGTTGGCCACCGAAAAAGCAATCTCCAAAGCCTGTGCATCTGTTTCTGCGCCGGCCACTTGAACCGTCACAAACTTGGTTGCACCCTCGCCGTCCCGCACTAAGCCATGCGCCAATTCCAACATCAAATCGGTGAGCGCGTCCTGAAATTCAGCTTGAGCTTCAAAATCTTCATCAAGATCAACGCCAGATCGGCCGGTGGCCATCAGGACCACGGCATCGTTGGTTGAAGTATCACTATCGACTGTAATTCGGTTCAACGACAAGTCCGCCGCCACACGCAGCATGTCTTGCAAGGTCTCTTGCCGCACTTTGGCGTCGCACCCAATGAAACACAACATTGTGGCCATATTGGGCTGGATCATGCCCGCCCCTTTAGCAATCCCCGTCAACTTGATCACCCGGCTACCGAAACGCACCGCCCGGCAGGCAATTTTTTGCCGAGTGTCGGTGGTCATGATCGCACTGCAAGCATCCAGCCAGGTTTTGGCGCCCAACCCAGCAATTAAGGGTTCGGCCGATGCTTGAAAGCGCTCAACCGGTAAGCGCTCGCCAATGACCCCCGTCGAGAAAGGCAGCACCATTGAGACATCTACACCTTCTACATCCGCGACAGCCTGACAACAGCGAAGAGCATCCTCGAGTCCGGCGTCGCCGGTTGCCGCGTTGGCGCTACCGCTATTAATTAACAGATACCGGGCGCGGCCTTTTGCCTGATGGGCTTTCGCCAAAATAACGGGTGCAGCCGGGAAATGGTTTCGAGTCCACAAGCCCGCAATCAACGTCTCGGGTGCACACCGGATGAGCAATAAATCGTCTCGATTTTGATACCGAATACCCGCAGCAAGCGTGTTCAGCTCAATGCCATCGATGGGAAACCAGTCAAGACGGTTACCGCCAACGGCCATCAGCCGAGTCGTCCATGACACGCTTTGTATTTCTTGCCGGACCCGCAAGGGCAAACCTCATTGCGCCCAACTTTTTTCTCGGGCCGCACGAACGGCGCCGGCTGATCTGCTGCGGGCATCTCAGATTCTGGCGCATCTGGCGACTGCGATTTCTGAAAAATCATTTTACTTTTCGCGGCTTCGGCTCGACGACGGTCTTCTAAGGCCTGGGCATTTTCATCCGCTTGGAACTGAACGCGCGACAAAAACCGAATGACTTCTACCTTCACGTTATAGAGCAACCCTTCGAACAACTCGAAAGCCTCTCGCTTGTACTCCTGCTTCGGTTGCTTTTGTGCATAAGCACGAAGATGGATCCCTTGCCGGAGGTAATCCATCCCAGCCAAGTGCTCCTTCCAGAGGTTATCTAAAATATCGAGCATAATGCGTTTTTCAAACAGCCGGAGTTCTTGGCCAAGCAACGCTTCTTTTTCGGCATAGCGCGCCTGGGCTTGCTCGACGATGATGCGGCGAAGATCTTCTTCGATCAACGACTCATCTGCATCAAGCATCGTCTGAACCGGCACATCCAAGCCGAAATCCGTCGACAGCGCCTGGGTCAAGCCCGGCACGTCCCACTGCTCAATCAGGCTTTGCGGCGGTATGTAGCCACTCACCGTGTCGTTTAAAACATCCTCCCACAGCGCACTAATGGTCTCTGAAACATCTGAGGTTTCCATCAACTCATTCCGCTGTCGATAGATCATCTGCCGCTGGTCGTTGGCAACATCGTCGTATTCCAACAACTGCTTTCTAATATCAAAGTTTCGAGCTTCAACCTTTTTCTGAGCACGTTCGATTGAGTTGGTGACGATGCGCGCTTCGATGGGCACCCCAGGCTCACTCACGCCCTGCATCAAACCGCGCATTCTGTCCGAGGCAAAAATACGCATCAAATTGTCTTCTAAGGACAAATAAAACCGCGAGTAGCCTGGATCACCTTGCCGACCCGCTCGACCCCGAAGCTGATTGTCGATACGACGACTCTCATGTCGCTCGGTTCCAATGACATGTAGCCCCCCGGCTTGCAAAACCTGCTCATGTCGGTCTTGCCAGGCAGTTTTTAACGCCGCGACCTCCGCGTCGCTCGGCGCCTCTAAGGCCGCAGCTTCTGCCTCCCAGTTACCCCCAAGAATAATATCGGTACCCCGACCCGCCATATTAGTGGCAATCGTAACGCGGCCAGGGCGCCCAGCCTGCGCAATAATCTCCGCCTCCCGCTCATGAAACTTCGCGTTCAACACCTCATGAGCTATTTTCTGCTTCGTTAATAAGGCTGATAACAATTCAGAAGACTCGATGGAGGCGGTACCCACCAAAACCGGTGCGCCGGCATCCTGGATTTCCAAAACATGCTCAACAATCGCTTCGTACTTTTCTTGTTGACTCATATAAATAAGATCATTGA
>JABGWC010000306.1 GCA_018645765.1 Gammaproteobacteria bacterium
CCTGCTGTCGCCGCCAATTTACGCATCATCCAATCCATAGATTTGTGGCATGGGTAACCCCAGCGCTTCTTTGAGCGCTCGCACCAGGAGGTTCGCCGCCATCTCGCGTCGATAGCCTCGGCTGGCGCGGACGTCGCTGATCGGGTTTAACGCAAGCAGTACCTGCTGGTGCAACGCCGTCATAAGTGTCTCAGTTATCGTTTGCCCTTGCAGCGCCTGCTCGAGCGCCGGTAATCTTAGGGCTTGTTCAGCAACCCCACCAAAAGCAACCCGGGCCAACATAATCTGGTCCGCATCCAGCTTCAATCGAACGGCAACCGATACCGCGGCAATATCATCTTCTTGCCGTTTTGAAATCTTGTAATAGCGCAGAAAATTTTGCAGACCTGTCACCTGAATCTCTTTTATGAAGTTACCCGGTTGCAACTGCGTTTTTCGATAGCCTTGCAAGAATTCAGAGATCGGAACCTTTCGGTCATCCTCTTCGAAATGGGACATCACAATCGTTGCATCCATTGCGAGCAAGATCGGCAGCAAGTCACCAATCGGTGATGCGGTTCCTAGATTGCCGCCGATCGTGCCTCGATTGCGAATCTGCGGCGAACCCAACCGAGACAAAAAGTGGTGTAGCGCAGGCCAGCGCAATTCGGCTGCGGCCTGAAGGTTTTGATAGGTCACCGCACTGCCAATAATGGCGCTGTCCGCGTTGATCTCCAGCTTTTGAAGCTCGAGCACACGCGTCAAACTAATCAATTGATCGAAGCGGCCCTGTTTTTGGGTGACCTCAAGCATGAGGTCCGTCCCCCCAGCAATCAAGTTCGCACTCGGTTGCTGCCGAAGAAGACCCTTTAAATCGTCAAGCGTCTGCGGTTCCCGAAAGCCAGTGCTATAGGGCCCTGAGTGGTCTGGCCGGGAATCAAACAGCGCCTTATCAAGCCGTTGATGTGTTTCAAATAAAGCCGCCCCCGGGCTGTTCGCCAGATGCTTTGCAGCCTGCAAGATAGGCCGATAGCCCGTGCACCGACACAGGTTTCCGGAAATGGCTTCTCGACAAGCCTTAAGACGCATCGTTTCAGCCTGCTTGTTGTTGAGTTTGGGTGGTCCATCACCGTCAAGTCCAGCGCTGAAGGCCTGTTCATCCAGCCAACCAGCCAGTGCCATCACAAAGCCGGGCGTGCAAAACCCGCACTGAGCCCCGTGCGTCTTGATCAGAGCAGCCTGAGCCGGATGCAGCGCCTCGTTATCGGGCAAGCCTTCGACCGTAATCACCGCCTGCCCATGCAATTGCTGCACCGGTAAAATACACGCATTCACTGGCTTGTAAGCGTGCCCGTCATCCGTTTGAACTAAAACGGTACAAGCGCCGCAATCCCCTGATGCGCAGCCTTCTTTCGTGCCTACGCGGCCGCTTTGTCTGAGGTAGCTCAGCAGCGTTTCATCCGCCCGGCCGGAATGGGCTTGCAGCGCGCTGTTTAACCAAAATTGGATGGGGTTACTGATGTCAGTCATTCGTTTTAATCATTCGTTTCAGTCACCGCGCTTTCTGATGCCATCGGGATCCACCGATATCGACTGCTAAAATGGTTTGGGCATTGCTGACCATACGGTCAAATTTTTTAAGATTGTAGTGCAATTTTTATAAAGATCAACAAAAATAGACCTTTATGAAAATAATATCAGCGTCTAGAATCATCCAGATGGTCAATAAAACATATCCAGAGTTGGCGGCGCCGGGTTCCATCAAGGCGCGCATCCTTGTCGCAGCGAAAGCTGAATTCGCACAATACGGCTTTGAAGGCGCCCGCATGCAGCGCGTTGCCGATCGTGCCGAATTACCAAAGCCCAATATTCATTATCACTTTAAGTCCAAGCAGCAACTGTACCTTGCCGTTTTAGAACGCATTATCGAATCTTGGAACCTGGCTTTCGATCAGGTCAGCCAAGAATCAGACCCAGCGGAAGCCTTAGAAGCCTTCATTAGACAGAAACTGAGGCAAGCGCAACAAGACCCAGGAGCATCTCGGCTCTTCGCCAATGAAATGATCCAGGGTGCGCCGAATTTGAAACACTATCTGAATACGAGTATGCGCGCTTGGGTCCAGGACCGGGCACTGGTCATTAAACAATGGATGCTTGCCGGAACAATCGGAGACGTTGACCCTGAGCGCCTGATTTTTCTAATTTGGTCGGCAACCCAGCATTATGCCGATTTTCAAGTGCAGGCTTTGTCCCTAC
>JABGWC010000082.1 GCA_018645765.1 Gammaproteobacteria bacterium
ATCACATACATTGCGTAGTTTAAGTAGGCACTTTCAGTAAATTCAGCCAGCGATTGGGTTTCGATGTTGCTGACATCTTGCTCGAGTGTCATGGTTTTTCCTTGAATCTAGTTCAGTTCGGCGAGGTCACCTTTGTGTTCCAGCCAAATTTTACGATCGCCCGCCCGTTTTTTAGCGAGCAGCATATCCAATAGGTTATTCACTGTCTGCGTGTCCTCAACGGTCAAGCGCACCAATCGCCGGGTATCCGCCGACATAGCCGTTTCCCTAAGCTGGAGCGCATTCATCTCCCCCAGGCCTTTGAAGCGTTGAACCGAGACCTTACCTTTGAGCTTCTGGCTTTCAATCCGATTCAGAATGGCAGACCGCTCGGACTCATCCAGCGCATAAAAGACCTCTTTCCCGACATCGACCCGGTACAAAGGGGGCATTGCGACAAAAACATGACCTTCTCGAACCAAAGCTGGGAAATGGCGCACAAACAGGGCAATCAGCAGGCTACAAATGTGCAAGCCGTCAGAATCGGCATCGGCCAATATACAAATTTTGCCATAACGCAATCCGGACAAATCATCAGAGCCGGGATCCATGCCAAGCGCTACAGAAATGTCATGAACCTCTTGGGAGGCAAGAATGTCCACCGAATCCACCTCCCACGTATTCAGGATTTTGCCCTTGAGCGGCATGATGGCTTGGGTTTCGCGATCGCGCGCTTGCTTTGCAGAACCGCCGGCTGAATCCCCCTCAACCAGGAACAATTCGCCCATCATCGCATCCTGACACGAGCAATCGGTCAGTTTGCCAGGCAACGCCGGGCCGGTTGTGACCTTCTTTCGCGCGATTTTTTTACCGGCACGCAATCGCGCTTGCGCGTTATTTATGGCCATTTCGGCCAGCTTTTGACCTTCTTCGGTATGCTGATTTAACCACAGGCTAAAACTGTCTTTGACAGCAGAGGAAATGTAGCCAGCGATATCACGAGAATTTAATCGATCTTTGGTTTGACCCGCAAACTGAGGATCCAGCATTTTTGCGGACAAAACATACGCGCACCGCTCCCAAATATCTTCGCCAGAAATTTTTAGACCCCTGGGCAGTAAGTTCCGAAATTCGCAAAACTCCCGCAAAGCTTCCAGCAAGCCGGTTCTAAAGCCATTGACGTGGGTCCCACCCATGCCGGTCGGAATCAGGTTAACGTAACTTTCGGTCAAGGGCTGGCCACCCTCAGGCAGCCATTGCACTGCCCAATCAACCGCTTCGTTTGGACCCGACTGCGCACCGGTAAAGGGCTCGCTCGGCAGAACCTCAAAACCTGCAAGCTCAATAGACAGGTAATCTTCTAAGCCTTCGGCGTACAGCCATTCTGTTGTTTGATCTTCAACATTTGTCTCATGCTCGTTTTTAAAAATGACTCTAAGCCCGGGACACAGCACCGCTTTAGCGCGCAGCAAGTGCTTAAGCCTTGAGACCGAAAACTTCGGGCTGTCAAAATATTGCGGATTGGGTTTGAACTCGATGGTAGTGCCTGTATTCCGCTTACTGACCGGTTCGAGAATGGTTAACGGCGAAACCTTAACGCCATCTTTAAACCCCATGTGGTGCAGGTTGCCTTCGCGCTTCACGAACACCTCAAATCGCTCGGACAACGCATTGACCACCGATACGCCAACACCATGAAGCCCGCCTGAGAAACGATACTGATCGCTGTTGAACTTTGCACCAGAATGCAGCCGCGTCAGAATTAACTCAACGCCCGACACTTTTTCCTTTTGATGCAGATCAACCGGCATCCCGCGACCATTGTCACTGATCACCATGGCATCGTCTTTTTGCAGAATAACCATGATTTCGTTGGCGTGACCTTCCAGCGCTTCATCGACGCAATTATCGATCACTTCTTGCGCCATGTGGTTCGGTCGAGACGTTTCCGTATACATTCCTGGCCGTTTTCTAACGGGATCTAAACCTTCTAAGACTTCGATCGAATCGGACTGATAATTACTGGCCATAAATTTTAAATTCCAACGCTTAATGACTTCTTAAGGCAGCCCATGTGTACGCCACAGGCCAGATTTCTACTTTGTTTCGGTAGGAACTCAGTCCAGATCTCAGCGAGTTCGAGTGCTCGCGAGATTATAACGGGAAAGAATCCCGGACGTATCAATCATCGACAATGACTACCGCATCTTGGCTTCGACCGTGCTCAATACAAACCGCGAGCAACTCCCCGAGGGCACGGTTAACCTGTGATTTTTCATCTGGATGATGGAGCGCTTTATTCGGCATTTCATAGCGCTGTCGCAGCTTTTGATGTTCACCAATCCCAAGCACTTCAGCTGTCGACAGATCATGATACAAGCAAATCGATAGGCGCGGCCAAACCAACCAAGAGAGTTGATCCAGGCCACCCTTGATCGAAATCGTAACAAAGGTGGTGTAGGGACACCGCTCTGTCACGCTTAAGCCCACTTCAACCTCACGCTCGCCAAGCGATACTGCAAACACCAACGCATCAAGCGTCTGGTGATTTGGGAACAACTGCAAAAACCGAATGTAATTGGCATCGCAGCTTTCCAAATCAGCACTCAGATTTGGCACATAACGACGATTTTTCCCAGTCTCTTTAACGTTCATCACAGCCCTTGCCTCAGGGTCAAGCCTATCACCTTTTCGGGGCCAAACGTTTGTCCGAAGCCGCATTTAGACAATCATAGTCGATCAAAAGCGCTTGCACTCGATCCCGAATATCATCGCGAGAGGCTCTAAAAACGGTCTCAATATCCGCCGCCAAACCTTCAGCGGCGGCCGGGTCTGGGAGCGGCCAATGGATTTTATTAACCCTTGCCGGCACGATCGGGCAATGCTCATCAGCATGCCCACAAACCGTCACGACCAGATCAAGTGCCTCAAAGTCGCGCGCATTGATCACCTTTGAAGTCTGAGCGCTGATATCAATCCCGGCTTCCAACATCACCTGAACCGCTCGAGGATTTAAACCATGCGCCTTGATCCCAGCTGATTGAATCACCGCCGCTGGGTTCGCCAAAGCCCGTGCCCAACCTTCCGCCATCTGTGACCGGCAGGCATTTCCAGTGCATAAAAACAGTATTTTCATCTTGGTAGGCCCGCTCGATCGGGCAACCATGGCGACAGCCCCATCAATAATTGATCCAGCGCCCCGCGACTCTCATCAACCAATTGTCGGGCACGATCAATCTGCTGCTGCCTGATCACTGGGTCCACCAACAGCGTCTCGAGTGCGGCACTCAGCGCACCGTCATCCGCAACCAGCGTTAGTGCCTCGGCGCGCCGGAACTGTTCGGCCTGAGCTTCAAAATTAAAGACCCAAGGCCCGGTCACAATGGCGCAGCCGCACAATGCCGCCTCTAAAAAATTATGCCCGCCATGGGGCACCAGACTACCGCCCACAAAGGCAATCGAGCTCGCACCATACCAATACATAAGCTGACCCATAACATCGACGATGATCACATCCGTATCCTCGGCAACCCGATCGAGGGTTGCTCGGCAAGACAATAATCCCAGCTCAGCGGACAGGGCTTGCAAGGCAGTTGACCGTTGCACATGGCGCGGAACCAACACCATCAGCAAGTCTGGATGGGTAACCTTCAACGCCTTAAAAGAAGTTAACAGCATCTCCTCTTCTCCAGGATGGGTGCTGGCCGCGAGCAACAGGGTCCGATGGGCACACTTTGCCTGAATCATCGCGACTTGTTCGATAAAATCTTCCGGGAGTACCTGATCTGCCTTGATCGACCCCGTGACCGACAATTGATTCGCTGTGGCACCGAGGGCCGCAAAGCGGTTCGCATGGGCAGCCGATTGCACCGCGATCCAGCTGAACTGACGCAGGGTAGCCCCCATCATCGAGCCGAGTTTTTGATACCCTCGAAACGATCGCTCAGAGAGCCGTGCATTGATCAACGCAACAGGAATCGCGCGCGAGGCGCACAGGGTCATCCAGTTCGGCCAAATTTCGGTTTCAATCATTAATGCGAGCTTTGGTCTGACCTGATTTAAAAAGCGCTTAACACAGCGCGGTACATCAAAGGGGCCGTAGCAGATCACGGCGCGGCCAGAAAACTGGCGCATCAATTGCGCTCGCCCCGTCGGCGTGGTCGTTGACAAAACCAGCGTATGGCCTTGGGCTAACAAGGCCTCAATCAAGGGCGCGGCCGCGATGCTTTCACCGGCCGAGACCGCATGCAGCCAAATATCGGCACCGGACCCCAAATTCGATGGTACGTGACCAAAGCGTTCTGCCAAGTGATGTCGATAAGCAGGCTCGGCTCTACCCCGAAACCAAAGCCGAATCAGAGCGCCCGGAATCAATACCGGGATCAAAACATTGTAAAGAAATCGAACCATCGAAACGTCGCTGTATGATTAGGGCCTTGAATAGAGCCGCAAAACTGGATGCCAGCAAAAGTTTACCATAGCCGGATTTCTGTAAAGACCAAATTTTGCCCTACACCGCCCGTCTGTTAACGACCCAGATGTTTTTCATACGATCCTGAGCCGCCTGGGGTTATTTCAAGATAATGATCCAAAAACCGCTCACGGCCAACAGACCTAAACGATGAACAACCGCCACTTTTTAAATGCCAGCGCCTCGACGACACATTAGTCGGGTTTTCGATCGGCTGGTTCCTGAAATAAACAAGGCTGACTTACCCATCTTTTGATCGCTCTCCTAACAGCTGACGCGACGGACAGGAGAACTGACGCGGCGCCCAAAGATAACAATGATTTTTAGTCTGATAAAAAAATCAGATTCTTACTGACCTCACGACCCCTATGATCTGTTCTAACGGGCTCGACGTAACCCGATTAATATTCTCATCTTAGGATAACCATCATGCGTTTACTCATTAGATTTACCGGCCTCGTTTTGGCCTGCTTGGCCCTGACCGCTTGCGACGGCATTGATACGAAAACACCAGAGCCGGTCCCACTAGCGGATTTGCCAGCGCCAACGCCGACCATACTCGACGTTGCAATCGAGGCGGGAAGCTTCACCACGCTCATAGCCGCGATCGATGCAGCAGGTCTGACGAGCACGATCGACGACGCATCCGCAACGCTCACCGTTTTCGCGCCTACCGATGCAGCCTTTGCGCTACTGGGTGAGACGGCAATCAATGATCTTTTAGCTGATCCGGATACCTTGTCCGACATCCTGCTTTATCACGTCGTTAGTGGTACCGCGCTCGATTCCGCCGCCGCCACTGACGCTGTGGGAACGACCGTTGAAATGGCAAATGGCGATCGGGTTGGCGTATCAGCCAAGAACGACTCCTTGTTTCTGAACCTTTCCAAGGTCACCGCCACCGACATTCAAGCCGACAATGGCGTGATCCATGTGATCGATGCCGTTCTGATGCCGCCCGCGGACGCAACGCCCAGCGAAAGCACCATCGTCAATATTGCTGCAGCCGACGAGCGCTTCACAACGCTGGTGGCCGCGCTTGGAGCAACCGGTCTTGATACCGTCCTCGCCAGCGAGACCGACACCTTTACGGTATTCGCGCCGACCGACGCTGCTTTCGAGGCGATGGGCTCAGCAAACGTGACGGCACTTCTGGCTGATCTCGATAATCTAACCGAGATTCTCCAGCAGCACGTCATCACCGACGCGGCTGTCGATGCCGTAACAGCCTACTCGCTCAGTGGCAACGCTGCGACGACCGTTGGCGGCGCTGAAGTGCCAATTTCAATTTCTAGCAAGCGCGAACTACGCGTTGGCGGCGCGAAAGTCATCATCGCAGACATACACGCATCCAATGGCGTGATCCACGTCATCGATACCGTCATTGTTGGGGCAGCGGGTCTACCAACACCGACCCTCAATATTGCTGAAGTTGCAACCGCTGCGGGTAGCTTCGAGACGCTGCTTGCCGCCCTCTCCGCCGCGGATCTGGTCGGTGCGTTAGCCGACGCGGATAAAAGCTACACTGTATTTGCGCCCACCGACGCAGCCTTCGCAAAATTGGGTACAGACGCCATAAACGGCCTGCTGGCGGATCCTGCAGCACTCGCAGATATCTTGCTCTACCACGTCTATGCTGATGCAGTCGTACTTGCGGATGGGGCAATCTCGGTGGCAGCATCCGATCAGTCCATTCTTGAAATGGCCAACGCAACCGCCGAAAAGTCGGGTAGCCGCACGGCCCTTTCCCTGAGTGATACTGGGCTGACTGTAAACTTGGCATCCGTCACGAGCGCCAACGTTATGGCGTCGAATGGCGTCATTCATGTTATCGACAACGTCATGCTGCCACCGCCTTCGAAAGGAGACGTCACAACGAATATTGTTGATACTGCCATCGCTGCAGGAACCTTTACGACTTTATTGACAGCCCTTGAAACTGCCGGCCTCGTTGATGCCCTGAGCGATCCCGATGGAAAATTCACTGTGTTCGCGCCGACCGACGCCGCCTTCGACCTCATAGACTCCGATACGCTGTCCGCCCTGTTGGCAGATACCGAAGCCCTGACAACGCTGCTGACAACCCACGTCATCGCGGGCTCAGCAGTTGACGCTGTGACTGCTTACTCTTTGAATGGGACTCTGGTTGAAACCCTCTCTGGGAAAACAGTCGAGGTCGCTATTGAAGATGGCAGCTTACGCATTCAAGGCGCCAAGGTGATCTCCAGCGACATCTACACGACCAACGGCATTATTCATGTCATTGATCGCGTTATTACAGACCCTGCGAGCGAGTAGGTTTAGCCCTCGCGCGGGGGCGGCTTGTCGATGACCCCTTGCGTAACCTATGGATTGAGGATGCCCCGCGCATCCTCAACCAGCCTCGGGCCTTTCTAAAATCTGCTTTGATTTTGCAATGACGCGCACGTGGCCTATCCCCAGACCCACCGTCCTCCGCCTCAAGTGCGCACCCTGATTGAAATCTGGCCCCTTACTATGGTGAAAAAAACCTGAGTGCTGGCTGCCTGATTTCTTTAAAGACCGATTTTCATCTTACAATGGCCCATCGATGGAGCCTTTACCGTGCAAACGCGTTATCAACGATCCCTTAAACTCTTTCATCCGCGCTACTGGCTGACGTGGACCGGGATTACGCTCGCTTTTGTTTTAACTGGATTGCCTCAACCTATGCGCCAGCGACTTGCAAGACTGCTGGGGCGCAGCGCAAGGTATCTTGCACCCCGGCGTGTCCGCATCGCCCGGGTCAATCTTGCCCTCTGCTTTCCAGGTTGGACGCCCGAGGCCCGCGCACAGTTACTACAGGCCAATCTTCGCTCAACGGCCGAGGGATTGATTGAAACCGGAACCTCTTGGTTACACCCCGAAAAACTTAAGGCCTTGACCGTGCGCTTCATAGGCCTTGAGCACCTGGATCGATCTGACACCGAT
This sequence comes from Gammaproteobacteria bacterium, assembly GCA_018645765.1. Taxonomy (GTDB): domain Bacteria; phylum Pseudomonadota; class Gammaproteobacteria; order Pseudomonadales; family Azotimanducaceae; genus UBA9926. Next base: position 7,400 of record JABGWC010000082.1, read on the forward strand.
CCTGGGATTCTGATCATCGGTATGCACTTTGCCACCCTTGATCTGGCCGGCGCCTTACTCAGCCGCCAAAGACCCTTTAACGTCATGTATAAAACCAATAAAAATCCGGTGCTTGAATGGCTGATGCAACGCGGCCGGGGTCATCATTTCAAACAGGCCCTGGATCAAAATAATATTCGCGGGGTTATTCGAAACCTCAAAGCTGGCAATCGGCTCTGGTACGCACCCGACCAAGATTACGGGCGCCAGAACGCGGTCTTTGCACCGTTTTTTGGCTTGCCGGCGGCGACCACAACAGCGGCGAACCGCATTGCTCGCTTAACCGGTGCGAAGGTGGTCTTCATGAGTCATTACCGCCACCCTGACGGCAGTTACTCGGTCGTGATCAAAGCGCCTGAAACCCCTTTCCCAACCCAATCCGATCTAGAGGATACGAGCCTCATCAATCGCCAAATCGAGCGCGCCATTACTGCCGCACCAGAGCAATATTGGTGGGTCCACCGCCGGTTCAAATCAACCGCAGAGGGCCGCTCGACCCATTACGACGCCTGAAACGAGAAAAAACCAGCGGCATCACTCGTAACTTGAAACGGGAGCAACCCGCAGCACTTCAGCAATACTGGTTTCACCCTTTGCGACTTTTTCGGCGCCGCTTAATCGCAAAGTGCGCATCCCCGCTTGCATCCCGGCTTTGCGGATCTGGCCGGCATCTGCGTGACCCACCACCAACTGCTTCACCGAGTCATTCATAGTCAGAAGCTCATAAAGTCCGGCGCGACCCTTAAAACCGGTTTCTCGACATTCCTGACAACCCGCCGCTGCAGCCATTTTTAATGGCGGCTCAACCCCCCAGGGATGAACCAGTTCTGCCCAGCCATCGAGATCCGGCTCAATATCATAACGACAATGTGGACAAAACGTTCGCACCAGACGTTGCGCCATAACCCCCAACAACGTCGCCTTAATTAAATACGGCGCGACCCCCAATTCAAGCATTCGCGTAATAGCGGCTGGCGCGTCATTCGTGTGCAACGTAGAAATCACCAAATGACCCGTCAATGCGGCTTGAATCGCCATTTCGGCCGTCTCGAGATCTCGGATTTCTCCCACCATAATAATATCCGGATCCTGTCGAAGCAGCGCCCGCACGCCTTCGGCAAAAGATAGGTCAATATTCGCCTGAACCTGCATTTGATTGAACGCGTCTTCCACCATCTCAATGGGATCTTCGATCGTGCACACATTGACCATTTCGGTGGCCAACTGCTTTAGGCTGGTATAGAGCGTGGTGGTCTTTCCCGAGCCTGTGGGGCCCGTCACCAAAACAATGCCATTGGGTTGGCCAACCATTTGCGACCAGACAACGTGCTCTTGCGCCTCTAAACCCAATTCTGAAAACGACTTCAGAAGAATAGCCGGATCAAAAATCCGCATGACCAACTTTTCACCAAAAGCGGTGGGTAAGGTTGAGAGCCGAAGCTCTATTTCTTGACCGTTAGGTGTCCTCGTTTTCAATCGCCCATCTTGGGGCCTCCGCTTTTCAGCAACATTCATGCGCCCTAACGTCTTGATCCGACTAATAACGGCACTCACAACCGGCATGGGAAGTTCGTAAACGGTATGCAGAATGCCGTCGATTCTGAACCGAGTTGCGCCCTTCTCACGCCGAGGCTCAATATGGATATCACTCGCGCGCTGGGTAAAGGCATACTGCAACAGCCAGTCAACGATATTCACAATATGCGTGTCATTGGCTTCCATGGAATCCAATTGACCGAGCTCAACCATTTGCTCCAAGTTACCCAGCGCACTCGCCGCCAAACCTTGGGCAGAGGCTTTTTTGACGGAGTTCGCCATCGCGTAAAACTCGTCAGTATAGCGTCGAATATCAGCTGGACTGGCCAGCGCCCGCACAATCGTTTTTCCGATCTGAGATTGCTCAATCATACTGACCCAGCTGGTCACATAGGGCTCACTGCAAAGGATCAGAATTTCTCTAGCGTTGACTTCAACCGCCAAGATCTGGTGGCGCCGGGCAAACTCGCCGGACATGACGCGGGTAACTAAAGGCGTGTCGATTTTAAGCGGATCAACCCGATAGTAAGACAGGTCCGATCTTTTGCTGAGCCAGAGCATCAAAGTTTCCGCCGTCAGAGTTTGCGCCGGATTCGCCATATCCGTCAGGCCTGCCGCATCGATTAACTCAATGGGATGACTCATTTTGGTCCGGCCTTGGCGTACTCCGGCCGCAAACAGCTTTGCATCGGCGACAGACAGTCGTTGATCCGAAACCAAATCTTGAACTAATCCCGCGACCGTTAATTTCTTTTGTTGCATAGATTCACAATCCTTTAGCTGCTGCTCAATGCCATTAAGACGGGCTATCAATATTAGCAGTGCCTTGATCCACAGCGGTATTGGTATCGGCTGCGCAAAACCCCAAGACTTTTGGCCCCATGGCCACTAAGCGTAAACACGCAATGACGAGTATAATCAAACCTCGCAAGCTTAATTCAACTAGGTCCAGCATGAGCGTCGAACAAGATCCCATCCGATGGTTTAGAACCGCATCACCTTATATCTACGCCCATCGCAATAAAACATTTGTGGTCAGCTTGGATCAAGATGCACTCAGGCCGAGCGCGTTTGTCAGCATTGCGAGAGACTTAACGTTATTGCATGCCCTTGGGGTTCGCTTGGTGGTGGTGCACGCAAACGCCGGGGCGCTCCAAGTTAAAACTGACTCTGAAACAGGTCATCCGGTTATTACAGCAAGCAATCTCGAGGCTTACCTCGAACAAACCGGAGGTACAAGCCAACGTCTACTGGCGCAGCTCTCAGCAGGCTTGCCCAATGCGGTGAGCCAATCTTCAGATCTCGTTGCGGTTTCTGGCAATTTTATCAAAGCGCAGCCGCTCGGCATTCTCAATGGCATCGATCAAGAACACGACGGCATTGTTCGTCGCGTGAACCACCTTGAGATGGCAAAGAGTCTTGATCAGCAGGCATTGGTGATCGTTCCGCCCTTGGGTTATTCGCTTTCTGGCGAAACCTTTGGCTTGGACCCCACGGTCCTCGCCGGCGAGATCGCAACTGCGCTCCAGGCGGATAAACTGATTTATTTTATCGATCAAGATCGCCTGATCGATGATGCGGGGCAGGCCATCAGTGAGCTGACCAGTGCCGCGCTGGACCCAGCCCAGTGGCCCAGTTTGACCACTCTGCTGACAACCGCCAAAACGGTCGTTGGTTCAACCTCCGCAAAATGCCATCTGATTCACCCTGACCATGACGGCGCCTTATTGGAAGAATTATTTACTCGGGAAGGCTGCGGCACCCAAATTGTTCAAACCCCTTCGGCGCAACTGCGACCCGCGCAGTTAATCGATATCCACGGCATCCTGGCCCTCATTGAACCGCTTGAAGCGACGGGCGCGTTGGTTAAACGCTCGCGGGAATTGATCGAATCAGAGTTAAGCCGGTTCTGGGTGATCGTTCAGGAGGGCCTAATTATTGGCTGTGGCGCCCTGTACCCATTTCATCACGGCGCCGAGATTGCCTGTCTTGCAACAGACCCCCTGCACCGAGATTTAGACCACGGCGACAGGTTACTTAAGGCGCTCATTGCATCCGCTAAAGCCCAAGGCATCGACCGGGTTTTTGTTTTAACCACCCAAACGGCTCATTGGTTTAAAGAGCGCGGCTTTGAAGCAACGTCCGTCACGGAGTTGCCTGAGGACAAGCAAGACCTTTATAACTGGCAAAGAAACGCCAAAGTGTTTTTCAGAACCGTTTCATGATTTGAGCGGGGTTCACTGCCGCAGGACAGCCGATCGCTCATGAACGAAGTCCACCAGCGCCTTGACGTTATCAACCGGCGTCTCAGGAATAATGCCATGGCCCAAATTAAAGATATGGCCGGGTCGTGGGCCGACCGTTGTCAGCAATCGATCGGCTTCGGCCACAACCGACGCTTGGGTTGCGCATAGGACAATCGGATCCAAATTACCTTGCACGGCGGTAACCCCAGTTTCATCCCACGTTGCCATTAAGTCGCTTCGCCAATCCAGCGCCAAGACGTCGCCGCCACTGCGTGCCATCGCGCCTGACAGGGCTGGATTGCCGGTGCCAAAATGGATGACCGGCACTCGACCACTAATGCCATCAAACAATCGTCGGCTATGCGGTTGAACAAATCGTTCAAACTCACTGGGACCCAACGCCCCCACCCAGCTGTCGAAAATCTGCACAGCCTGAACGCCTGCATCGATCTGTTCATTGAGATAGTCGATCGCGGCATCCGTAATTTTTTCCATGAGCACATGCCAGGCAACCGAGTCACCATACATCAGCTGTTTTACGTGAACATAATTTTTTGAGCCTTGGCCCTCGATTGCATAGGACGCGAGCGTAAACGGTGCGCCGCCAAATCCAATTAAAGGAATGTCCTGTGGTAACTCCGCGCGAATCAGGCCAATGGCTTCCCGAATATACGGCATTGATTCCCGGCTCGGGGTGAGCCGAACCGCATCAATATCGGCATTGCTGCGAATCGGGTTGGCAATCTTTGGCCCAAAGCCTGGTAAGTAATCCAGTTCTAATCCCATAGGCTCTAAGATCGGGAGCAGGTCTGCAAATAAAATTGCGGCATCAACGCCCAGAATCCGCTGCGCATCACAGGTGACCTGGGCGGCCAAATGA
>JABGWC010000222.1 GCA_018645765.1 Gammaproteobacteria bacterium
CGCATGGAATGCCGGCTGGTTGTGCCATTGATCCCGAAGCTTGCGATGTTCTGATCACTAAAAGCATTAGCCTGTTGATGGCAGGCGCTACAGCTCACGCTGTCGGTTCTGGACAAGCTAGGGTCGTAAAACAAGACGCGGCCTAAGGTTGCGCCCGCATCGGTTATTGGGTTGTTGATGTCGGTATTGTCTTTCGTTATGTAACTTGGACGGGTCTGGGCTGCGTATTTTTCAAGTTTGACAAAACTAATATTGAGCTCACTTTCAACATGTTCAAGGATGCTATTGCTGGTTCTGCGATTCGCTTTGTCGCCGAGCGCGCCTTGGGTCAGCGCCTCGCCCGTAAAGCCGAAAAGCAATCGTAAAAGCAGCAGGCCATCCGTCAGAGGTTGATGAAGGCCGTCACCATCGAGATCAAACCGGTCCGGGCGATCATTAATGTGAGCTTGAATCATTTCTGCCGTCGTATTGGATGCATCCGCCCCAAGCGCGCCCTCGGTTAGTGCGGTACCCGTGAAACCAAAGAAATGTCTGAGAACCAGGAGACCATCCGTGAGCGGGGCTACAACACCGTCGTTGTCGACATCAAAGTCTGAGCTCCAGGCGGTCGAGGCATTCAGTAGCATCAGTAGAAGTAATCGGCGGCAGTGCATAATGTTTGAGCCTTAATACAGCCGGTGGTCGTGGCTTGAGGACAGTTGATTTGGATGATGCAGAGCAGCTTACCAGAGGTAAGCTGAATCAAACCTGAACGTTGCACGGTGATCCGGCAGACCGTGAACGCCCGCTAGGGTATTGCGCGCAGGTTAAGACATTGACTCATGATCCTGCGACTTAAAAGCACCCTCGCGATGCTTCGACTTTGAGTGCGATTGTTAAGCGCCGACGTACGAATTTTTAAGGGCTGGGCCGCCCGCTTTATGGCAGTTGTGCGCGCTTGGCGTACGTCGTGCGCATTAGTCAGTAACGGGATGGATACCTAAAGCGCGCAGTGCGCTCGCAACCTCGGTGGCGCGCGGCTGCAGGTCATCAAAAATATGGGCGTGGGTTGGGATGTAGAATAAGTCCAGGTCCATGCCGCTTAAAGCGATCTCAGCACAACGCGCTGGCGTGATGAGGCCGAGTTCTGGCGGCGCCTGCGCTGGGTCCGGCAAACCCTTGGCAATCAAAGGGGTATAAACAGCGCCGGGCATCAAAACATGCAGATCCAAGGGGCCTTCGGCCTGTTCAATTCGAAACCACTCCATCGCGATCAGTAAAGCATGCTTGCTTGCGGCATAGAGGGCGAGACGGCTTTTGCGGACCGCGCTTGGCACACTCAGGGAATTTTCTGAGGCGGTGACGATAAAGCGGCCGCGCGCACCGGCTGATGCCAGACGCGTACTGTAGGCGCTGCCCAGTTTGAGTCCGGCAAAAAAGTTGATTTCAAACAGCTTTTCGATGCGCGGATCAAAAAAATCGGTCTTCGTGAGTCTGCCAGCAAAGCCGATGCCGGCGTTCGAGCAGACGAGGTCCAGTCGACCCATTTCCGTATAGACATCATCAATCAGTTGCTCGGCGACATTGGGATTGGCGAGGTCGCAGGTTATTGCTTTTGCTTTGTTACTGGTTGCCACAAGTGTTTGCTGAAGACCGTCTGCATTGATGTCAGCGCACACGACCTGTGCGCCCCTTGCTGTGAGGGCCTCGGCTAAGGCCGCGCCAATGCCGGAGGCTGCGCCGGTAACCAGCACCACTTTGTTGTTGTAATCGATCATGTCGTAACGCCTCCGCTTCTGCGAATTGTAGATGTAGTGTTGGTAGTGTATGACAAGTCAGCGCCGCACGGACAGTCGTACTGATTCAATTGGTTTGAGTTGACGGACCGCTATCGGTTGTCGGTCGGTCTTGCTTGGTTTGCGTCAGCCGGGCAGCTGAAACCCTGCTGCGGCTGCCGTTATTCTGGCGCAATTAAAAAGGTTCTTATCGGCGCTTAGCGGTTGCAGTCAACTCGTTTCCGCGTGCCCAGCTTCAGGTTGAATCGGCGTGCAGCCAAAGAATAGGTCGCCTAAGTCCAGGCGCGCAAGGCAAGCGCCAACGAGCAGACTTTGCTATGGTCGGCAGACTAGATGAGGAGAGATTATGACATTAAGTGTGCAGGGATATTGTGACGAGCGGTTCGCAGGGGTTAAAACGGTTTTTGAGACATTGCTTTCCGATGGTACTGACTTGGGCGCTTCGTTCTCAGCAACCTGGCAAGGGGAGACGGTCGTCGATCTGTGGGGCGGCTACTTGGATGAAGACAAGACGAGACTCTGGCAGCAAGACACCATCGTCAATGTGTATTCGACGACGAAAACGATGTCGTTTTTGTGTGCTTTGCTGCTCGCTGATCGTGGTGAATTGGATTTTGATGCGCCGGTCGCTCGGTACTGGCCGGAGTTTGCTGCCGCGGGTAAGGGCGATGTGCTGGTTTGGCACTTGATGAATCATGCGGCCGGATTATCGGGTATGAATGAGAGCCTGCAGGGCGATGAGCTCTACGATTGGGAACGGGTTACCCAATTGCTTGCGCAGCAAGCACCCTGGTGGACCCCGGGGAGCGCCAGTGGTTATCACGCCCTAACCCAGGGCTACTTAATTGGCGAAGTGGTCCAGCGCATTACGGGCCAAAGTTTGGGCCAGTTCTTTGCCGAGCAGATCGCTATGCCCTTAAATGCTGATTTTTTGATCGGCGTGCCAGATTCTGAGTTTCACCGTATTGGGAACTTAATTCCGCCCCCGGATGGGGCCGTTTTAGGGCAAGGCGCGGTCACAGATTCGATCCCATACAGAACGTTTGCCAGCCCGAGAACCTCTGCGCTAGACAGTCATACCGATGGTTGGCGGCGTGCCGAGATCCCGGCAGCGAATGGTCATGGCAATGCCAGGGCCGTTGCCAAAATTCATTCGGCGCTGGCCAATGATGGCCGTTGCGGCGATGTTCAGCTCTTATCGCCAGAGATTTGTCGTTCGGTCATGCAAACGCGGATCGAAGGTGTCGATCTCGTTTTCGGTGGGCCTATGGCCTTTGGCCTTGGGTTTGGCTTGCACCCGGTCAAAGCCGATCGACGTAATCTGTGTTTTTGGGGCGGTTGGGGCGGCTCCAGAGCCATCATCGATCAGGACAACGCATTAAGTTTCGCCTATGTCATGAACAAGATGGCGGATGGTCTTTTAGGCGATGTCCGTGGCGACAAGCTTTCTCAAGCAACCTACTTGAGCCTTGCGGCCATTAGGCAGTAGGCGGATAGTTTAAAAAATCGTAACAAGGGCTTAGTGGCTGCCTAACGGCAACCCAATTGCGCATGCGGGGTTTTGTTGCGACTATCTTGAATTAAGGACAAAGAAGGTTTGGCCATGGCAACACCCGTTATTTTGGATACGGATATTGGTTTTGATGTCGACGATGTTTGGGCATTGGTTTTTTTGCTGCAATGCCCTGAGCTGGATGTGAAGCTGATTACGACGACGACCGGCGACACGTGGTATCGCGCAGCGATCGTGGCTAAATTGTTGACGATCGCCGGCCGAACGGATATCCCGATCGGCATTGGCATCCCGTTGGATTACAGCGCGCCGACGCATGAAACATGGCTAGGCGATTTTCAGCTGTCGGAGTATGCAGGCGTCGTGATTGAGGACGGCATTGGCGCCTTATGCGAGACGGTTCACAATAGTCAAGAACCGGTCAGTCTGATCGGCATCGGTCCCTTGCCCAATATTGCAGCTGCGTTATCTCGAAGCCCTACTATTACTGACAATGCACGGTTTATTGGGATGCATGGGAGCCTGCGTCGGGGGTATCTGGGCGCGCCCAAGCCGATGCGAGAATACAATGTGAAGCAGCACGCCTTGTCGGCTCGGGCGGTATTTCAGGCACCCTGGGAAAAGGTGATTACGCCGCTCGATACCTGCGGCATCATTGCTTTGACGGGCGAGCGGTTTCAACAGGTTAATCAAAGCCAGAATCCGCTGACCCGGGCAGCACTGGAAAATCACTTTGGTTGGGCCGAAGCGGTGCGGGATTGGCCCTTACTGCAGCAATTGGATATGAGTCAGCAAAGCTCGATTTTGTACGATGCCGTTGCCATTTATTTGGCCTTTTCAGATGCCTTTCTAGAAATGGAACGGCTACCGATTGTGGTGACAGAAGATGGAAAAACGCTGATCGACCCATCGGGCGACATGGTTTCTTGTGCCACCGAGTGGCGCGACCAAGCAGCCTTTTTAGACTTGCTCGTGGCGCGCCTGCTGTGACGGGGGTGGACGCTATGGACTCGATGAAAACTTCAGGGTCCGATCAACCGAACGTTGTTGTACTGTTCCCAGATCAGCTCCGAGCCTTATCGCTGCCGTTGTACGGCGAGCAGCAAATCCAAACCCCGAACATCGACCGGCTGGCAGCCGAGGGTTTGGTGCTGGATAACGCCATCTCTAATTGCCCCGTTTGTACCCCGGCCAGAGCCATGCTGGTGACGGGTCGTTATCCGCAAACGACTGGCCATCTGATTAATACCACCCGCACCCGGCACTCAGAGCTCTCAATCGGCGATGCTTTTGGTCAAGCGGGTTACAAAACCGCATGGATCGGGAAGTGGCACTTGCACACGGGGACTTGGCCTGCGATCGACCGCATGCCGCAACATCCGGACTGGGTGCCTGAAGGGCGGGATCGACTCGGGTTCGACTATTGGCGTGCCTACAATCAGCATATGGTCTATTTCGATGGCTTCGTGCACAAAGATGACTGGAACTACGAGCGTTGGGAAGGTTATGAAACCAATGGGTTGCTCAATTATGCCTTTGAGTTTATGGACGCTGCTGAGGATGATCCGTTTTTATTGTTCTTGTCGCCGCATCCCCCGCACTACACGCCGTTTCAATTCGCACCCGAAGACTGCTATGCGCGTCTGCCGGAGCATTTAGTTATGCCAGGCAATGTGCCCAAACACTTGGAAGCGGCCGCGAAAGATATGTATCGACATTATTTGGCCATGATCCTAGCGGTGGATGACATGCTGGGCCGGTTACTGGATTACTTGGATGAGAAAGGCTTGGCCGACAATACCATTGTGTTGTTGGCGTCCGATCATGGCACGCAGGGCGGATCGCAAGGCGTTAATCCGTGGTCTAAGAAGAATCCGTACGAAAGCTCCATCCGCATTCCAGCGATTATTCGCTATCCTGGCGTTATTCAACCAGGACGAAGCCAGCGCATGACGAGTATGGTGGATTTTTTCCCAACGCTTTGTGGTTTGGCGGGTTTGCCGGTGCCGAGGAGTATTGAGGGCGAGAATCTAGCCGGGAAGTGGCAAGAAACTTCCGAAGAGCACAATGCCTTTATCATGAATTTTTCGAAATGGTTTGATTGGTTTCAAGATGGCGCCGAGTGGCGCGGGGTCCGCACCGAGCAGTTTAGCTACGCTGTCTGGCTGAATGGGCGCGTAGAACTATTTGATCTGTACGCCGATCCGTTGCAAATGCGTAATCTTGCGGGCGCCGGGCATCCGGATGAACCCCGGCTTGAAGCCCTGCTGCGCGCCCAGCAGGCGCAGCGCGCAGATCAACTGGTGCCCTGTACCGATTGGAAGCATTGGTTGGATTCCCAGCGCCGGGTGATTCGCAATGCGCACGGGCCGCTCAGTCACCCAGAATCTGAGCCGGATTGGTCTTTGTTGCGTTAGGCGGGCCCGCCATCAACTTTGAAAAAATTGATAATAAATTAGGTCTTAAGGATGATAACCAACTTTCCAATTGTTCTCTCGCCAGAGGTTGTTAATGCCTTTCGAGTGCAAGGCTTTGTGGTAACGCCCGATGTGCTCAGCACAGGCGAAGTCGCGCAGTATGGCGCTGCCATCGATCAAGCTGTGGCGGCGCGCACGGCAAGCGACACCCGATCGATTACTGATAAATCAACCTATGAGCAGTCTTTTTTGCAGTGCATGCGTCTGTGCGAAACCGATCCAGGGGTTGTGGATCTGACCTTTCATGAAGGACTTGCCGGGATTGCCGCGCAGTTATTGGGCGTGCCCAGTGTGAACCTTTGGCAAGATCAAGCGCTTTATAAAGAGCCTGGCGGCCGAGAAACGACGGCGCATCAGGATCAACCGTTTTGGCCAATTGGGGAGGCGCCGTTAATTAGTGCTTGGATTCCGTTGAATACGGTGGATGAAGGCAACGGCGCGATGGCCTATGTGCCTGGCTCACATTTGGCGGGCCCTTTGAAAGTGGTGGATATCACCCATACCTCGAAGCCCTACGACATTTTGAAGGACCCCGCTTTAGCGGGTGAATCCTTGCAGGTCGTCCCGGTCAATCCCGGCAGTGTGATCTGGCATCATGGGTTCACGGTGCACGCAGCAGGGGCCAATTGCTCGGATTCAGTAAGGCGCGCTTTTACCGTGGTGTACTTAAGCGCAGACGCCACTCGGACTAAAGCTTGGCCTGCGTTTCCACTGGATCGCGCAAGAGTTGGTGTGGGGGACCGCATAGAGGGTGAGGGGTTGCCCAGATTGTGGCCGCCGTTAGCGACTCGACCTGCGCCGCCAGTGCAAAAGGGTGCTGTGACCGGACCGCAAGGAATGTGATTCATCGTATGGGTTCAGGATCAGGTTCTGATTGTTGCCTGAATCAGGGCCGTCCAAGGGTTTTTTAAAAAGAATTAACGGTACAGGAGGCACGATGCAGATCAGAAAAATGGCGGCGCCTTTGGGGGCAATTGTCGAAGACATCGATGTTCGGGACATTACCCCTGAGGCGCTGGCAACCCTTCGCGCCGAATTTCTTGCGCATCATGTGTTGGTGTTTCCTGGCCAAACCCTGTCCCCAGAAGATCAGATCGCGTTTGCGGAACATTGGGGCTGTCTGATGCCGTTTCCGTACGGCGCGCTCCCGGATTACCCCAATATCATTCCTTTAAAGAATCGGGGTAAAACCAAAGATGTGAATCAGCACTGGCACTCGGATATGACCTACAGTCCGACGCCGCCAAAGTTGACCATGCTGTATGCACTGGATGCGCCAGAATTTGGTGGTGAGACGGCGTTTTCAACCCAAGTCCTTGCGTATCAGGCGCTGGGTCCCGGTCTCACCCGCCTGGTGGACTCTCTTCAAGCGCTGCATTCGGCCAAGGACCTGGCGCGGTTATATGGGCAGAATCCTGATGAGGCTTCTGAGGCGCGCCATCCGGTTGCCCGCATACACGAAGAAACGGGCGACAAAGCGTTGTATGTTTGTGCGGCTTTTACCCAGCACTTCGAGGATTGGAGTCGGGCAGAAAGCAGGGCCCTGCTGGGATACTTGTATGAGCATTCGGTGCGACCGGAATTTCAGGCGCGGCATCAATGGCGGCAGGGGGACCTTGTGATGTGGGACAACCGGTGTCTGCTGCATTACGCGGTTCATGACCATGGGGATGAGCCCCGGCTGCTGCACCGGCTGCAGGTGCAGGGGGCGGCGCCCCAGTAAAATTGCCTTGGCATAGCATCCTGATTCGGGTCTTGCCGCAGTGTGGCAAAGTGCTCACAAGTCAAAGCGCCCCGCAGTGTTAGGGTCAGTCCTTCAAGGCTTTATAGGGTCGGCTGTCGTCCGCCCGAACAGGTTAGTTTGGCTTGTTGAGCAAAACCGCTTGTTGATTAGACGTGTCGTCTTGAAGCGACTCCGGTTTTGCACTGCCAAAAAACGCGCCCATCTTTTTGAAGCGGTGTTGGATTGCGCTCCAAATTTTTGGCAGCAACCAAATCAGTAGCAGCACAAATATCAGCAAGCATCCGACGAAGACCCAGGGATAATTCAGCATCAACCAAACCCCGCCGAAAACGCCAATGTCCGTGATCGACGCCGCCCAATTACTAAAGGGTTCTGGAAAACTTACCCAGCTGGGTCGCTATTCACATCCAAAGTGGTTTTTCTGGGTCCTGGAAAGAACTGGTTGGTTTGCTGCTGATAGGCTTTGTATCCTGGCCGCTTTTGGAGGGAATAATACTCGGACGGCACGGCGCCCGTGTAACTGACTAGCGTGGCAAACAAGCCGTATGACACCATCAGCAAGCCAACGCCCAGCAAAGCCCAGATGATCACCGACTCTGCGGAATACAAAGCAAGCCAAGAGGGAATGGCGGCGATCACAAGGCCGTTCCACACCATCCACTCAGCAAAATAGTTGGGATGGCGGGTATAACGCCACAAGCCAACGTTGCACACCATTCGGGGTTTACTCGCTTTTTTCATGGCAACTAAGAACGCGAGTTTTTGGCGATCGGCGAGGGTTTCTAGGCAAAATGCCGCGAGCCACAGGCAAAGTCCGAGGATTTCGAAATAAGAAATTAAAGGGCTGGGATTCATCGCCATGATGAAAGCCGGTAGCGCGATAAAGGATGCATTAAAAACCCCTTGGCTGAGGACCTCGATCTGTGCCCGCAGCCGAGTGTTCGTGATGCCGATGGTCTGCCAATGGATTCGTTGGTACTGATACCGAGGCAGTTCGGTTTGAAGCCATCCTTTGCGCCAGCCATGCAGGGCCCCGAGGCCCATTCGACCGCCGATCAATAGGTACACCGAACTCACGATGAGGGTTCTCAGCCAGTAGCCCTCTTGCAATAGCGCAAGCGTTAACACGCCGATAAGAAGTACCCCCAAGGGCCAGCCAATATCCACGTAGGACATGCGTCCCGTGCGCCAAACGGGAACGCACACCACCGCGATAAACAATGCCAGTTGCACTAGGGCATTAATCCAACCAATGCTCGCCAAGGTGCTACTGCTAATCAGAACGATAAACCCGGCGACATAGGGCCAGATTGAAAAAGGGATAATATATTTCACAGGATTTGCCTCATTAGGACGGCGCTCAGAAACGACAGTGCGCTCAGCTAAAGCGTAAGAATAACAGCGGGGCTTTGGGTTTGTCCTGATCGGACAATTCAGGTCAGCGCAAGGACGTCATCGGCGGCAGCATTTTACTGAAAACGACTTGGGTTTTGAAGGATGTTGATACGACGAAGCCTAGTCAATACTGGGAGGACGATCTTGAACACTGATTTTTGTATCCAGGGCAGATGTTGTTGTCGTTGCGGGCTGTTTCCGTTGCGATAGCAGAAGCGGTGCTAGATTGGTTGCAGCGAGAATGGTTCATATAGGTTTTAAACAACGGTATCGGTATTTTGTGAAACTTCGCCTGACGCCACAGTTTTTTTAAATCGCCCCGTGTAAATAGTGCCAAAAGAGGCGCGGGAGCCACATGAGCTGGTGATCCTGGGCCGCGCCATTATTGATCTCCGGTATTTCCTCGTCACTGCGTTGGTTGGTGTTGCGCATCGGCGGTCTTGTCGTGGTCTATCCGGCGCGGTTTTTACGTCGTGTGACTGCGCCTTAACCCCGCGCTTTTCAGAGACGGTGTTGTCTAAACGCTAAGGGACGATAACAAGTTGGTTTAGGGATCGGAGGGTGAGGCCGTTGCAAGTGGCCAATTTCAAGCGTCATTTGCTAATGAACACAGGGGCATTTTTTCTCCGGTTTGTGTTGCCGCGATCGTAAAACGTTTAAAAGCATGGTGTTTGCGGGGACTGAACCTTGCTGTCCGCCTCGATGAATCTGGGCGTGATAGATCAAATGAAAATGCTGTTTTTACAGCGCGGCGCTGTAGGGTCTTGGGGTTATCCTGAGGGGATGATTTGGGTCAAAGTTGAGTCGTTGAATTGTAATGCTGCGGTTAAAGGCAAAGGCCAATCAGCGAGCGAGGTAAACGAACTCAATTTTTGTGATGCAGTCGCCGAAGTGGTGGATGGGCTGGCTATAAATTGATGTTAAATGTGCAGATAATTGTTCGGGTGTTTGGACATCAGGAGAGCTGCCCTTGAAGTCCTCACAAGTCAGTTCGTCTACACTGAGGACCTTAATCTCTTTAATTTGTATCGGCATCTTGATGTCATTGAACAATGGTGGCCGCTTCGCCTCGTCTGACCCGGGCTGCTCAATGATGCGAGCTGTCACAATCTCGTCGAGTTTATAGCCTCTAAACCTCGGAAATATTCGGTTTCCAGGACG
>JABGWC010000081.1 GCA_018645765.1 Gammaproteobacteria bacterium
TATTCTGCTAAGTGGTTCAAGACAGCCGGGTGTACGCCGGGTTGTTCTGGAATAAATCGAAATCGCTTCAGGGCAGCTTCTTTTTCTTCATAAATCCGCAGCTTGCGACCGGGTTCGACGCCTTCTCGTTCTGCTCGAAGCCCCCACTCGAGATATTCCTCAGGTGGCGCGGTCGTGAAATCCATGAACAAGATACCGCCTAATTCGGCATCGTGGTATTTACCGGTTTCCAGCGCCACCCAACCGCCAAAGCTGTGGCCGACAACGAATGGTTTGTCCCCTAATGCCGCGGCCTGACAAACCTGCCAAACTTCTTCTGCAAGTAGTTCGCCGGTGTAGCGCTCGCGCCAGTCGCTGTTGCCGTTACCCGATAAGTCTATCGCAGCGACTCGGAAGTTGTCCGCGAGGAAGGGTGCGGTGAAACGCCACCACTCTAGATGCGCATTGCTGCCATGAATGAGTACGATCCCGGGGTTACCAATTTCCCCCCAGGTTTCATAGACAATATTGGCACCCGCAACGTCAACACTGCCAGTTTCTGACGGTACAGCCAGGGCGCTTTCTAACCAGAACGGTAAATTCGTCATAAGGTCTCTTGTTTCATTTTTCAGCCACTAAGTTTAGGGAAATCAGGTGAAAAACGGAAATACTGACCCAACCCAGGCAGCCCGTCTGGTGAAGCGGGTGCGCCCGCTGTGGCCCGTTGCGCTGCCTCAGCGGGTCGCGCATAAGAAGGAAACCGATTAGTAAACACTAATGGGACGGTGGCGCTCACTCTGGCGCGGTTAGCCTATTAATGCCAGAAAGACGCGGCGCCTAACGCCGTATCAAAATTGCCGGGAAGTTAGGCCGCAATGCGTGTATCACCAAGACCGAGCAATCTCGATATGATCGTCGAAAGCGGTAGATGAGAAGTTGGCGATCTTGCCCAGTTGAATCAGGACTTCACTTAAAAAGGCTTTGGGCTCGATATGTCCAGATTCAGGGGACAGAACGCCCGGCTTATGCAATTGGCCGTCTGCAAGAAACTTGATTCCACAGGCGAGTGGGATGCCGGTAATGGCGCCCATACCAATGTTATCCGCCTCTGTTTCTTGTGTGGCGGGGCTTTTTAGGGACACCCCAACAGACGCCGGACGACCATTTTTAGTGCCTATTGCTAATCCGTACATTACGGGACGCAGGTCGGGCGCGTTATCGTCTGCGCTCACATCGGTATTTTGTTCAAACCAAGTTAGCAATCCTGCAGCGCGCGCCTTGCTGATCACGCCCCAGTCCACGAGTCGCATAATCCCTTTAAGCTGCCAAGAATCGATGCCGCCGCCATGTGCCAAGGTCAGAGATTCCCGTAATTCTGGGTAATTGGTGGGGAATGTAATGGCTTCTGGATGGCCAAAAATACGCCCTGTGAAAGACGGCAGGCCAGGATTCAGCGTTATGCCTGAGCCTGCCCTGATATCGAATGCTTTTTGTCATACTCGTTGCGGCCTTGGCGCCAAAATGATCAAGCGCCGCGTGTCGGAACTCTGCCTGTTCCACGTTCTGGCCAATTGATGGGGCTGGATGGGGTTCATCCGGTATAATTATCCTGCGAGTGTTCATTGCACTTGGCACGATGATTATACAAAGCCTTTCACACATCAATGTCTGCCCACTTTGAAACCCTCTTAGAGCGCACTTTTGGATCAAGCCGATGAAACCGCATCTAGAAATTACTGAAGCAAATATAGCTGCCATGGAGGCCTTTTCAATCACGAATGGTGCGCCGGTTGTCATGGTGAACCTGATGCAAGTTCGCGCAACAGCTTGCTACGAGGACCCGGCACTGAACAACTGTTCAGGCTATGAGGCCTTTGCGCGGTATACCCAAGGCTCGTCAGAAGTCAGGCAACACGCCGGCGCTGAGCTGATCTGGTCTGGTCGCGCCCTGCAAATGCCGATAGGGCCAAGCGAAAAAAGTTGGGACCTGGTCGCGCTGGTCAGGTATCCCAGCGCGAAGGCTTATATCGAGATGATTGCGACCAAAGCGTACGCAGCAGCCAGAGCGCACCGGCGCGCCGCACTGTACGACTCGAGATTGATCATGACCATCGAAAATGCTTAGGGGTTCGATCGGATAGAAAAAAAGCGCCTTGAAGCACTTTCCTAAAAAACCAAAAAGACGGCCGCCCATGAATCAGTCATATCGAGCCTAGGCATCAGGCGTTAGTCAGGCGTGGGCTGCCTGACGCCGAGCGCCTTTTTATCGTTAAACCGAGTACTGCGATTGATTGCAAGATGTGCTTGGCTTGATCATGACCAAGTAAAGCGCCTGAAAATCTAGGTGTGCTTCGGTCAGACTGCCGTCAAGGTCAATCGGGGATGATCCTTCAGGTTCAATGAGTCTGCTCACCTCGGTCGCCACTTTGGCAGGACAGTGATATCGATACCGGTCTAGAACATAATGGTATACATTACTTTATTTGTGAGATGACAATATGGCGCAAGCAATTCTCTATGGTATTCCGATATCGCTCTACACCGGCCGAGCTCGCAGCTATCTCATTAAAGCCGGTATCGATTACAAAGAAGTGTCGCCGATAGAGACGCGTTACCGCACTGAGATTGTGCCTGCCGCTGGTGGGAGAGCCGGTATGCCGACGCTTGAAACCGAATCAGGCGAGGTGATCAGAGATGGCGCCGCGATCATCGATCATTATGAAGCGCTCAGTGGGAATCAATTCTCACCCAAGACACCCAAACAACGGATACTGAGCCGGCTCTTTGACGTGATCGGCGCCGAAGGCATGCTTCGCCCCGCAATGCACTATCGATGGAATTTTCCAGAGGAAAATTTAGCGCTGCTCAAATTCCATTTTCAATCTGCGATACCA
>JABGWC010000080.1 GCA_018645765.1 Gammaproteobacteria bacterium
AAGCCAACGTTTTATAGTTTGAACCCGATTGTCGAGGATCGTGTCTTAAAGATCGATCTTAGCAATGCGGCCATTGACTTGAGTCCTATTCAGGCCATTCTTGCGGGTGAGGGCAGTGGTACGGACTCAGCGCGCGTTGCTTTTTTACTGGACCGTGTGCCGGCGAGTGGCCGATCTGGTTCCCTAAAACTTACGATTTCTTTAGTCGATGGCGACGACGCTGTTTTTGGTAGTAAGGTGAATGAACGCCTTTTCAAAACCACCTTTGAAGTGAATTGGTCTTCAGATGGCGCCTCGGTTAGCTTCCTGGCGCCGATCCAAGATCAGGTTGTCGAAACTTCCTTAGGGTCAGGTAGTCTTTGGCTCGACGCAGCACAAACCATCAAAAATGTTCAGCCGGCGATTATAGCGGCTCGAGTACCTGTCGAATATCCTGGCTATCCCCTGCTTTTGGAATTTGATTTGCTCGCATTGTTCGGTGAGGGGTTGATCGAGAAGTTAAAGGAAGTCGGTCTTTTCGGTACGGTAACGTCGTGGTTCAACGACGTCAGTGATTATTATCTCGTGGTTGAATTAGCAGATATTGGCGGTGCAGACGAATCGTTTTTAGGGTTTCAAGGACGATCGTTTAACCGGATCCAAGGCGCAGTCAAAATTCAAGAGGTTGTGCTCGGTGTGAGTGATGGTTTTGACCTTTCGCTGCAGTCAGCTGAGCCTAGCAGCACCCAATCCGGTTTCACGCTTTCTGTAAATCCTGCTGTGCCGGGGACCGAGCGTTTATCCCAAGGATTATTTGCAGTCTTGTGCGGTGAGACTTTGTGTTTTGAACCGTTGCCTGGTGGGTATTTGTCGCGAGAGGGTTTGATCGATCAGGTGGGCCTAAGTCCAGCAGGTCCAGCTGCCACCCTGGTCGCGGGATTATCTAGACTGCCGGCGGCGAATGAAAATCTGACGTATCGCGTGACCTGGACAGAAGGCGAGGATGGTGTGCGCGCTGAGGACGAAGCCATGATTACCATGACGGTGCCGATGACCTTTGAGCCCAATGATTCGGAGGGCGTTTTTACCGCTTCAACGGGCGCCGCGTCCATTCGACGAACCGATGGCATCAATTGCGCCGGTGCTGGGTCTTGCGAGGTTAGCCAATTGGATCTGCAAACCGCGCCGGTCAGTAGTGCGCGCCCAGCAGGCGGTGCTGCGCGCGCGCTGGAATTTGATTTGTTGCCGATCACAACGCGGGTTACTGGAACGGATGGTTATTTTGCCGGCTTTTTTAAAGCCGGCCCGTACCATGTAAAGGTCGAGTTGACCGGGCGGACGGGACTCCTGTCTTACGAGCAGCAAACGATTACGGGAATCGAGGGTCGGTTGCAAGTTCGATAGGCTTCAGTTGTGGACAATCTGTTATGCCTAGACGGCATTATGTTGGCGGGCTTACCGCAATTGCGATTCGGCCCGATGCTCGAATCAAAGTCTGGGTTGTTAGGCGAGACCGTAAAAAAATCAGCTGCTCGCAACCGACTGAATAGCGTAACCCTGCGCGGCTCGAAGATTTGTTGCCAAGTTTTGTGGGTAAAACATCAAGCGCAAGCAAGGAGACTACGGTGATTGATTTAGATTTGAGTGGTAAGCGGGCTTTGGTAACGGGCGCAAGCCTTGGGATTGGTGAGGCGGTCGTCAAACTGTTGGCGGATCACGGTGCGGATGTGAGTTTCTGCGCCCGGACTGAGTCGGGCGTTGCCGCGCTCGCGGGTTACAAACCAAATGGCGCTGGAACGGTGACCGGGTTTATCGCAGATATGGAAGATGCGGCCTCCACCCAAACCTTTCTTGAGGCGGCAACCGCGGGGGGTGATATTGATATCTTGATCAATAATGTTGGTGCGTCTCCCTCTCGGAATTTTTTGTATATGTCTGATGCCGACTGGCAGTCGCTGCATGAACTCAATTTGCTTTCAGCGGTGCGGTGTACTCGGCACTGTTTGCCTACAATGCGAAAGCAAAAATGGGGCCGGGTCATTATGGTCGCCAGTGGCGCGGCAAAATACCCGAATGCCGCGCTCATCGACTATGGCACGACCAAAGCGGCGATGATTTC
>JABGWC010000185.1 GCA_018645765.1 Gammaproteobacteria bacterium
AACCCGAATGCTGTGCCGGGCCGAAGAATTCTCGTCAAGGTCGAAACTTTCAAGCCCAACTGATTGATTCAACCACCCTTCGGGCCTGGCAAATTGATCGCCATGTCGTCCCCACCAGGCCGTACTGGTTAAGGCAATGAGGTTTCTGTCGACCAAATATAGGCCCTCAACACTTTGATCCTCAGCAAGTGGAATTCGATGTGTTTCTTGCGCCAAGCCGTTTGACGCGTCGGTTGTGAGCACTCGAATCCCGCGCACAGGCGTTTTTAGAACATCCTCCGCAACGTCAGTTGAATCGGTTGTTTCTCCTTCAGCGCCCCCGTCATCTAAACCACCGGCATCTGAACCACCGTCATCTGAACCACCTTCGTCGAGGCCATCAAAGGCGACCTCATCTTCAAACACCACGCAACAGTCCATGCCGCGACTGGGCGCGATAAATAACTGTGAGCCGTTATATTTGACCACGTCATACTCATCCACGTTGGTCTCCAGCGTGTAGGTGGTTGTAAACGAGACGGTTTCAGTGCCGCCCGCCGCCCCTTCAGAAGTCACGTCTAGCGTGCCACCATCACTCCCGCCATCCAAACCATCACTCGAAACAGCACCGTCCCCCACGGCTATAGCGCGTTCGGACGAGGCCGTAGTAAAGCCAGCCGTAATCTTCTGCTTGAACGCATCGGGACTTTCCAGGGCAACCAACAGGCCTTGTGGCGGTGGCTCAACGGTGCCACCGCCGGTTGGCGGCGCAGCAACGGGTTGACTCGGGCCACCACCACCGCAACTGATCAGGGCCCCCAATAAAATAAGCTGTAAGCCACCAAGGGCCCGAATGGCGCGCGGATTTACGAGATTTAACACTTAAAAAATCCTATTTTGAGGAATAAACAAGAGTTTAATAACCTCTCGATGGAACGCAACTCTAACCCGCTTTACAGCGCGTTGAATCAAGGCTCTTACGATCAAAGTCCTGCACTATTGTCACGAGGATCAGGCTGCACACATGCCCTTTACCGGTTTGCTTTCCAAAGATTGACAAGCCCTGTGACCGGCTGGTCAACTCCCCTAACCTTAAATAACTGAAGGAGCGCCTTTATGGCCATCGATATCAATGGCATCGCGCATTTACAACTCACCGTTGCGCGACATTCTGGCGCGCTCGAGTTCTGGGCTCAACTCTGCGCTTTCTTAAACCTTGAAACCTTAATTCAGGGTGAGGATGTTCTATATTGCATTGGCGGGCGGACTGGGATCTTAGTCAGAGAAGCGCCCGCAGATAAAGCAGACCAGGTCTTTGATCAAGATGCGCCAGGCCTGCATCATTTTTGCTTTAGAGCCCGCTCAATCGAAGACGTCGACGCGGTTGGCACCTTTGCCGAACACACGCTAAACGCCAACATCCTACGCCCGGCGTCAATATCGGAACATTTTGCGCCTGGGTACTACTCCGTTTTGTTTACCGATCCCAC
Organism: Gammaproteobacteria bacterium; assembly: GCA_018645765.1. Lineage (GTDB taxonomy): Bacteria > Pseudomonadota > Gammaproteobacteria > Pseudomonadales > Azotimanducaceae > UBA9926. The sequence goes on from JABGWC010000185.1 coordinate 1,470, forward strand.
CGGGATCCGCATCGAAGTCAATTTTGTTCCAGGTCAAGGCCATTTTGGTAATGCCGGGCGCCTTGGCGAAGGCGGGAAAGGGCCGGCAAAGCGCTACGGCGATTTTGGCTTGGACGGCTGATGGCGACTGACTGGCACCTTGCAAACAGCCTCATCCAGGCCTTAACCCAACGCCAACGCGATCAGGTGGATGGGTTAATGGCGCAGTTGCAGGCAACAGAGCGCGCTTTGAGCTCTGATCGTGCAGCCGGCGATGCCATGGCACAGGGGCACGTCGATTACCTACTGGACCTTGCCCATTCGAGCGCAGGCGCCTTTTTAACCGCAATCACGGGCGAGCAAATCATCGGCTTTTGTGTCGTCATTATCACCAAGGAAGATGAGTGCGACCTTCACCTTCAAGACAGCTTTAAGCAGGCAGGCGAGGTAACCGATTTGATCGTTCACCCGAATCATCGAAAGCGCGGCATTGGCCGGGCACTCATCAGCGCCGCATCAGCGCACTGCCAAGCGCGCGGCGTGCGCCAGCTAAAGCTAAAAACCCTTGCTCAAAATTTCCAAGCAAGACACGCTTTCGAGGCCTTGGGGTTCCGGCCGCATGAGATCATCCATACCATCGATCTTTGAAATACCGACGACCCTATCCGCCCAACACATGGTCCATTTGAGCAACGCCCTACTCGCGAAATGGCTTTCCTGAGATACCGAATGGCTAACACCTGATGATGACAGCGAAGGAAGAGATCCTAGGTCGAAAGTCGCGCCGGCAGATCATGAATAATTTCCCCCACGTTGAGCAACTGACACACACCCCAGTATCGCGGCGTGGTGGCTGCGACAATTGAACGCTCGGTTTCGCCGCCCCCAGCGAGGAAATTACCGACCATGCTGGCAAAGCCAAACAACAGACAGGCCGATAGCTGCAGGTCCTGCATCAGATCTGTCATGGCATAATCGTTGACGCCACCTGCGAGTAACGCGGCGTGATAATCGTTGATCAACCTAGGACCCACGTCGAAGAGTTCAGCGGGCTCAATCGAGTTTGCAAAGAAATACATCAAATCGTAGACCCCAGGTCCCGCGGCGGCAAGCTGCCAGTCGTACATCCGAGGCTTTCCGGTCACGGGGTCAAAACAAATATTCTCCATCCGAGCATCCCCGTGCAGGAGGGTTCTCGGCCTATTTTGCGAGAAATAATGAAAGATCGGCCCTGCCATTTGATTGCCAGGCGCAAACATGGGGTGCATGGCCTCGGGGATAAGGTCACTGAAATCGCCTTCAAATAGCGGCCAACCTGAGGCAATACTGGGCTCATAAATCGGCGCCCAATCCGAAAACTGATACAGCGCGTCGGGTTCATCTAGCTTTGGGTCATTCCAATATTGTGCATGCATCGACGCCAAACCCCGGACGGTAAGCGCGGCATCAGCAATTGATAACCCATCAAGCTGACTGACGAATCGCGCACCCATCAGATCTTCAATCAAAATCAGATAATCCCCTTGCCCGGTAACATCCAC
>JABGWC010000256.1 GCA_018645765.1 Gammaproteobacteria bacterium
AGGGGAGAACTCGATTTGCGTGTTCAAAAGACACCACTACACTATAAAAAGCGATGATTAAATGACAGATATCCCAAAGATTATTTATACCGAAACCGATGAAGCACCGAGATTAGCGACCTACTCTATGCTCCCCATTATTAAAGCCTTTACCGATACTGCAGGCGTCGAGGTCGAAATGCTCGACATTTCGTTGGCAGGTCGGATTATTTCGGCATTTCCGGAATATCTAACCGAGGCGCAACGTATTCCTGACCATTTGGCAGCGTTGGGTGAAATGACCCAGAGGCGCGATGCCAACATCATTAAATTACCGAACATCTCGGCATCCAACCCACAGATGCAAGCTGCAATTGTTGAATTGCAAAGTAAAGGCTACGGTTTGCCAGATTACGTTGAGGAGCCGAAAACGGACGAAGAGCGTGATAACAAGGTGCGCTACGACCGAGTGAAAGGCAGCGCCGTAAATCCTGTGCTTCGAGAAGGCAACTCAGATCGCCGCGCGGCCAAAGCGGTTAAAGATTATGCTCAGAAACATCCGCACCGTATGGGTGCCTGGGCTGGGGATTCAAAGACATCGGTTGCGCATATGCAATCGGACGATTTCTACGGTTCTGAACGCTCTGTTGAAATGGCGCAAGCGGATCAGCTCGCAGTGCACTTTAAATCCAATTCAGGCGAGGTGGTGTCGTTAGCGGCAGCCGTTGGCGTGAGTGAAGGCGAGGTGGTTGATGCGGCTGTGATGGGCAAGGCAGCGCTCGTTCAATTTTTGGAAGAAACCATCAAGGCGGCCAAGGATCAAGGGGTACTTTGGTCATTACATCTCAAAGCGACGATGATGAAGGTTTCAGATCCGATTATGTTTGGTCACGCAGTCAGAGCCTACTATCGCGAGGTCTTCGAGCAATATGGATCGATTTTTGAGACGTTAAGTGTTGATCCGAATAATGGCATCGGTGATGCCTATGAAAAGATAGAGCAATTGTCGTCAGAACAGCGCAACGAGATAAAAGCGGCGCTGGATGCCTATTTAACGGAAGGCACGGCCCAGGCCATGGTGGATTCTGACCGAGGCATTACCAACCTGCATGTTCCGAGCGATATTATTATTGATGCGTCCATGCCGGCAGCCATACGAGAGTCTGGTCAGATGTGGGCGCCAGATGGTGAGCTCCACGATATGATGGCCGTGATTCCGGATCGTTGTTATGCCGGGGTTTACGCTGAAACAATTAAAGATTGTCAGGCTAACGGGGCTTTTGACCCGACATCGATGGGCTCTGTTCCAAATGTCGGCTTGATGGCCCAAAAAGCCGAGGAATATGGTTCTCATGACACCACCTTTGAGGCGCCTGGTAACGGTGAAATTCAAGTCGTTGATGCTGCTGGCCAAGTCTTGCTCAGTCATCCGGTTGAAGCGGGAGACATTTGGCGAATGTGCCGGGTAAAACACACGGCGATTCAGGATTGGGTGAAATTAGCGGTGGCGCGAGCGCGTGCAACCAGCTGGCCGATTGTGTTTTGGTTGGATGAGAACCGGGCGCATGATGCGGTGTTAATTGCCAAGGTCCATCATGAGCTCACGCAGTATGATATGACGGCTATTGATTGCCAAATTTTGGCGCCTGCCGCCGCGACTCGGCACGCCTTAGCTCGAATTCGCGTGGGTGAAAACACCATTTCGGTGACGGGTAATGTGCTTCGAGACTACTTGACAGATTTGTTCCCGATTCTAGAACTGGGTACGAGCGCCAAAATGCTGTCAATTGTGCCCTTGATGAATGAAGGCGGTTTGTTCGAAACCGGGGCAGGTGGCTCCGCGCCGAAGCATGTCCAGCAATTTGAAAAAGAGGGGCATCTGCGTTGGGACTCTCTGGGTGAGTTTCTAGCCCTTGGGGCCTCGCTTGAGCACCTTGCTTTGACCTTTGATAATCACCGGGCGCGTGTTCTGGCCGAGACGCTCAATGACGGCGTTGCGATGTTTCTTGAACAGAACAAATCACCTTCGCGTAAGGTCCATGAAATAGACAATCGAGGCAGCCATTTCTACCTCGCACTGTATTGGGCCGAGGCAGCAGCACGACAGGATAAAGATGAGCACTTAAGAGAAACCTTCACCAAGGTCGCGACAGCGCTCAGAGACAATGAAGCGGTTATTGTTGACGAATTGCTGGCAGCGCAAGGCTTGCCTCAGGATGTGGGCGGGTATTACCAGCCGGTTGCGGAACTGGCGGATAAAGCCATGCGGCCCAGCGGCACCTTAAATGCGATCCTCAATGGGATTGGTGCTTAACGCTTCGGTGGGACCGGTTGTTAATCGACCTGGCCGGTCCCGCTGTATCTGAGCAAGTTAACCGCCGTGGATCGTTAATCGATTAAATTGCGCGGGTCCAGCGCGTCCCACCCAAAATAGATCGGAATAGGGCCGTAATAAATCGTTTTATGGTCCGGCTTAAAAGGCATAAACGATGATGATCCTGGTATTGCTTAGTGTGTTGGTCGGTCTGTGCTACGGGCTGTATCGACTCGGCCAACGGGAAGTATCGCTCTCGGTGCGTGTCCTCGTGGGGTTGCTGGGTGGGGCAATCTTTGGGTTGCTACTGAATCTTTGTTCAGGTTTTTTGGGCGAGTCGCTCGAGTCGTTCCTAAGCTGGACACGCTTGGTTGGTGGCGGCTACATCAGTCTGTTGAAAATGATCATCATGCCTCTGATCCTGGTGTCTATGGTTGCCGCGGTCATCAAGCTGGAGGCTGTGTCGGCCTTAGGCCGAATCGGTGGTCTAGTCCTTCTTATGTTGCTGGGCACAACGGCGATTGCTGCGTTGATCGGCGCGTACACTGCCGTGAGCTTTGGCTTGACTGCAGACGGACTCATTGAAGGCGAGCGGGAGCTTGCTCGGGCAGATGTTTTACTCAGTCGTCAGGTTGCAATGCAGGACTGGGCGCTGCCTGAACTGTTACTGAGCTTTCTGCCGACCAATATTTTCTTAGATTTAACCGGGGCCAGACCGACGTCGATTATTGCTGTTGCGCTGTTCGGAATCCTGTTTGGGGTAGCGGGCCTGCAGTTGCGCGCTCAGAATGCGGCGCTCGGTGAGCGGTTGTTGGGTGGTATTACCGTGATTCAGGAATGGGTTATGGCGCTGGTGCGCTTGGTTATTCAATTGACGCCCTATGGGGTTCTCGCCTTAATGATCAAAGTGTCGGCCGCCGCCGATGGTGATGACATCTTGAACTTGATTAACTTCATTCTCGCGTCTTACGCTGCTATTTTGTTGATGTTCTGTGTCCATGGCCTCATTCTTCTGGGGGTTGGCTTTAGCCCGAAGGTGTTTTTCGGCAGCGTCTGGCCAGCGCTGACCTTTGCGTTTTCATCGCGCTCATCCGCCGCAACGATTCCACTGAATGTTGAGGTTCAAACCAAAGCTTTAGGAAATGATCCATCGATTGCCAATTTGTCTGCGACGTTTGGCGCCAGTATCGGGCAAAATGGCTGTGCGGGCATTTACCCTGCGATGCTGGCCGTGATGATTGCACCCACCGTTGGCATCGATCCCTTGAGTTTGTCGTTTCTAGCCCCCTTGATCTTGATCACCACGGTGAGCTCCTTCGGGATTGCCGGAGTCGGCGGTGGCGCGACCTTTGCCGCGCTCGTGGTCTTACCGGCGATGGGATTACCGATTACCTTGGTTGCGCTGTTGATCTCGATTGAACCGTTGATTGATATGGCTAGAACGGCACTAAATGTTAATGGGTCGATGGTTGCCGGCACGGTGACACAGCGATTGCTTAGGACGCGGCCGGCGTCAAATGATGCTGTCGAGACGCATTTGTAACGCATTTAGGGTGGTGGATTATGAGGTTCGAGGCGCCTCGTCGAAGTTTGTTTCGGCTCGATCGTGTTGTTCTTTTTGCGTTCATGATCCTAAGTGTGAATGCAACTGAGGCGGGTTGATACGGCCGGCTGCGAGGAAACGTTTGTCGCAGATCCTGCTGCGATGGATTCGGCGTTGATGCTACGGTCGGCCAACGGGCAGCGCCTGATGCCGACTAGCGGTAATTCACGGAAACGATTTTTCGAATGAATTTGACTTAGAAAGAGGTCAGTATCAATCTGTGATGGCGCGCTTTAGCCCGATGATGAGGCATATCATCGGGGCGACGCGGTTTCGCGTTTTTGGTCAAGTTTTTCACCCGACTGCGTTCATCTCCAAGGAAGACCAAATCGATGTCGAATGTATGGAAGTCACTCAAAATTTTGATCGTTGACGACGACTCGTTTCAGCGAACTGTTGTGACAAAGGTGCTCAACCTCCTCGGGGTGATTCAGGTCGCGTCAGTGGCAGACGGTCATGCGGCCGAATTACGACTTGGTGAGGGGTGGGACCTGCTCATTCTTGATCTGAACATGCCGGGCATGGATGGCATTGAGTTTTTAAATGTCCTTGCCGATCACGCCTTGAATCCGGCGCTGATTTTCTTCAGTGGAGAAGATCTTCGATTGTTAGAGGTTGCTGAAGACCTCGCAAGAGATCTCGGAATTCGAGTGATCGGGTCAATCTCCAAGCCAATCAATCGATCAAAAATCGAAGCTCTGCTGGATCGGGTTGAGCTGAAGACGGCGCCCCCAGCCAAATCGTTTACGCAATTCGAATTATCGGAAGCCGAAATTCGGGCGGGTCTTGCTGCAGACGCCATTCGATTGGTTTATCAGCCGAAAGTCGATGCCGTCTCTCTGGATATGGTGGGCGTTGAGGCGCTACTTCGCTGGGAAACGCCGGATGGAGCGCTGCTCGGGCCGGGGGCTGTGGTGCCGGTTGCAGAGCGCACTGGTCTGATGTTTACGCTGACACAGGCCATTTTTAAGGCCGCGATGCTGCAACTGAGTCAGTGGTGTCAAGCGGGCTATCGCTGGAAAGTGTCGTGTAACTTTTCCGTTAGCGATTTGACGGAGTCGAGTATCGTTCGCGTTTTGGAAGATGCCCTGACCGCATCAGGCGCGCCAACGGACTTGGTGATATTGGAAGTCACAGAAAGTAAGTTGCCGGAAGATGTCTCGCGCGTTATGTCGTCGCTCACGCGGATGCGCTTGAAAGGGTGTGGTATCTCAATTGATGATTTCGGCACAGGATTTTCATCCATGGAGCAACTCAGACGGTTTCCATTTACGGAGTTAAAAATTGATCGGGCTTTTGTAAATGGGGCACATGCGATGCCTTCTGCAAGAGCGATCTTTGAGTCGAGTGTTGATTTGGCTCGGCGGCTCGGCATTCGCTCTGTTGCAGAAGGGGTCGAAGATGAGGCAGATCTAACGCTAAGCCGGTCTTTAGGCGTCGATCTGATTCAAGGTTATTACATTGCTAAGCCCATGTTTCCCGATGCCGTGGTGGAGTGGGCGATCAAGAGGGGGCACTAGCGAGATTAGGCGTCTATAACGCCGAGTTCTAGCAATCGCTCGTGTAGATAGTCTCCAGCGGTATAGCGGCGGGAGAGCTGCACATCGGGTCGCGGGTGTAAGAATAAAGGCATCGACATTCGGCTACCGGCGTCAAGGTCGGGGTTTTCCGAGGCCACCCGATGCGTCGTTGATGGGAAGTAGCCGTTAGAGGCCTCCGCCAGCATATCGCCCGTGTTGATCAGCACTTGATCATCGCGGTCTTCGATTTGGAGCCATTCGCCATTCTTCGCAAGAATCTCAAGACCAGGTCCATTTGATGCTGGCAGAATCGTCAACAAATTGATGTCTTCGTGGGCGCTTGCCCGAGGTAGATCGGTGCCGGCACGAACAGTAGGGTAGTGCAGAATCCGCAATAAGCTGGATTGACTGGCGTCGATCATACTGGACAAGGGTTCGAGGTAGCCGTCGCAAATGTCCGTTGGGGAGTGGCGTTCAACCCAAGCCAGCAACGTTTTGGCGAAGGCTTCGGCTGCGTGATAGTAGGTCAGTAAGTCGGCGCGTAAATCGCTCGGGCACCGGCCTGCGGGGTAAAAATGGAAATACTCTTTGAAATCTTGTACTGCACTGCCTTTAGCGGACTCGGCGTCGGCTAAACCAAAATAGCCGTCTTGCGTGTCTTTATTAAATTGAAATTGAAATTTTGCTTTACTGTCAAAAAATGCCTGCCAATCATCATAGATTTGATGGACCCGAATCATATCAAGGGGATGATCGGTCAGTGCGGCGAACCCATATTCGTGAAGTGACCGAACAAAGGCTTGATCGCTATCCTTTGATAGCATCGATATGGTGGGTAAGGTGGTTTGAGTCATAGAGAATCGAGACTTACTGAAATGACAGGAAGAAACCGGCGAGTGCGGCACTCATCAAGTTCGCCAAGGTGGCAGTGAGCAAGGCTCGAAGACCCAGGCGGGAAATATCATCGCGTCGGGATGGCGCAAGGGCGCCAAGGCCGCCGAGTAAAATGGCAATGGATGAGAAATTAGCAAAGCCGCACAGCGCAAAGACAACAATGGCTTGCGTTATGGGTGACAAAGCGCCGGCAATATCCAAATAAGCGATGTAGGCAACAAACTCATTAAGAACCAGCTTCTGCCCAATCAGACCGCCCGCAATGTTGGCCTCAGACCAAGGGACCCCGAGTAAAAATGCGATGGGTTGGAAGAGGTAGCCTAAGATTAATTCGATTGTGACCGCCTCGAATCCGATCAATGCGGTCGCCCACCCCAGCAGACCGTTGAGGGCGGCGATCAGGGCAATGAAGGCCAGCAGCATCGCGCCAACCGCCATGGCCATTTGAAGCCCTGTCATGGCGCCGTTAGCCGCCGCATCAAAGATGTTGACGTAGTGATGCATTTCGTCATCCAACGCGTCGCTAGGATCTGCTGGTGTGTCCGTTTCAGGCACCATGATCTTCGCCATCATCAGGCCGCCAGGTGCCGCCATAAAACTCGCCGCCAGCAGGTACTTCATCTCAATGCCGAGGGCTGCGTACCCCGCCATGACCGAGCCTGCGATCGAGGCAAGCCCGCCAACCATGACGGCAAATAATTCTGATTTTGTCATGGTCGCGATATACGGACGCACCACGAGAGGCGCCTCGGTCTGGCCAATAAAAATGTTCGCCGCAGAAGCCATGGACTCGGTATGGCTGGTCTTAAGCAATTTTCGCAGTGCGCCGCCAATCAGTTTGATCATCCACTGCATGACATTGAGGTAGTACAAAACAGCAATCAGTGCCGAGAAGAATATGATCACTGGCAAAACGTTGATGGCAAAAACAAACCCCGCGCCCTCCGCCGCTAAGCTGCCAAATAGAAAATCAATCCCGGCTTTTGAATAACCGAGCAACACCACAACTTTGTCAGCGAGTGCGGCGAGTAAGTCTTTGCCGAAGGGGACATAGAGAATGAGCCCGCCAAGACCGGCCTGCAGCGCAAAGGCCCCGAGAACGGTTCTAAGTGAAATGGCTTGTCGATTGGTTGACAACAGATAGGCAATGAAGGGGAACAGTGCGATACCCAGCAGGCTGATCATAAGCGAGTTCTCGCAGTGGCAAAGCCTGAATCATATCAACCAAAGTGGGCGGTTGCTAAGGCTTTTGACCTGCTGGTCTTTTCAATGCACTCTGTTGGCACAAGCATCCAAGGAGCACACTATGTTAACCAAGGGCGATGACTATCCGCTGCATCAAACCCCAGAGCCGATTGCTTACGTGGGGGGGAATCGCAACTTTTACGACCGTTATTTTTTCAACGGCTATAACGCTGACGGTTCGGTTTTCTTTGCTTTCGCGCTCGGGGTGTATCCTTACGTTGATGTTATGGATGGGGCTTTCTCGATTGTTATCGATGGCGAACAGCACTGTGTGATTGCGTCGAAGACCATGTCACTTGAGCGGTTAACGACGAAAATCGGGCCCTTGGAGCTCGAGATTGAAAAGCCGTTAGAGCAGCTGCGGATTCGGTGCGATGATGCTGAATCGGGTATCGCCTGCGATCTTGTGTTTACCGCCTTCATCCTGCCCCATGAGGAGCCGAGATTTGTTCGTCGTACTGGGGCGCAGCTCGGGATGGATCTGACAAGGATGATGCAAAACGGAACTTGGTCAGGATCGATAAAAATTGGGGGTGTTGTTAAAGACGTCTCACCCACTTCATTTCAAGGCACTCGGGATCGTTCTTGGGGTATCCGGAATATTGGCGCGCCAGACGCGCAACCTAATCCTGCCGCGACGGGCTTCCAGTTCTTTTGGATCTGGGCACCGCTGAATTTTAAAGATTTTAGTATTCATTATTTCGTCAACCAGGATGCTGCGGGGGACGCATGGAATGAAAATGCGGTTTTGATCCCGAAAGCGCCGGGTGCGCCCGAAATTAAAATGAAACACTTCGGTTATGAGCAGGACTATCAGCCGGGCACGCGCTTTGCTAAAAATGCCCGGATCCATATGACGTCGGCGGATGGCGAGACGTATCAGATAGAACTGCAGCCAAAGTGGAATTTTTATATGAAGGGCTTGGGCTATGGTCATCCAACGCATCGGCATGGTGGGTATCACGGTGATCTTTCTGTCATTCGTGAGCGCTATGAGCTGAATGCAGTGAGCCCTGAAAATATTCATGTGCAAGCAATGTGTGATGCGATCCTAACAACCTCGAAAGGCCAAGAGCAGGGCCAAGGTGTTTTGGAGCAATTGGTGATCGGACCCCATGCCCCGTCTGGCTTTACCGAATTGATGGATTTTGCTTAGCGTCTTGATGCTGAAAGCGGTCGACATGCCGAGATAATGGCCCGCAAAGGCGCAGGGTAACCCTCGATCGTTTTGTTTGGGTCGCTCGGGTCGAGAAAATCTGCAAGGGATTGAAAAGCCATCCACGGGGTTTGGCGTTGCTCGATCACGCTCGTTTGCGTGACGTCCAAAACGTTGAGGCGGTCAAAGCCGGCTTGTTTGAGTTGCGATAGTAACCGATCAAGGCTCGGCACCTCCCAGACGTTGCGCATTTTGGCATAGCGCGGTTCCGGCTTCAGTGCCGGTTCACCGCCGTTCGGGATTATCAGAGTTTCAAGAACCAATTCGCCGCCTTTGGCTAGGGCTTGCTTGCAGCGGTTCAAATGGTCAATGGGGTCTCGGCGATGATAGAGCACGCCCATGGAAAAGACCGTGTCAAAAAAGGGGGTATCGGGTAGATCTTCATCGATTAGTGGCAGCATAGCGGCGTTGTTGGGACCTTGCAGCCGTTGCAGCGCTTGAAATTGATAACAAAACAGTCGGGTTGGATCAATTCCGAGCGCAAGGCGTGCGCCATCACCCAACATCCGGTACAGGTAATAACCATTGCCACAGCCGATATCCAAAACGGCCTTGCCAGCAAGAGGTTGAATCTTATTTTGCAGCCGAGCCCACTTCCAGTCTGAGCGCCATTCCGTATCAAGGTCGAGTCCAAATAGGTTGAAAGGCCCCTTGCGCCAGGGTTTTAGGGCTTGGAGTTGTTGTTCGAGAATTAAGCGGTCGACCTTGTTGTGGCTGCTTAATCGAACGCTGGGTCGAGCGAGTTCCGCGCGGACATCCTCCGTTTGGGGGAGGGCGTTAAGGATATCGTCCCAATCATCGCTCCGGCCGTGAGGCCGTAACGCAAGTCGTTCTTGCACTCGAGCTTTCAGAAAGTCATGGTCGATGCGCAGTAATTCATTCTGGGTGAGTTCGAAAAAACGATCGAAGGTTGCCAGGCTCATCGCACGCTCACCGACTACCCAGCCCCGACTGATACGATGCGGGCTTTGAGTTCGATCTTGGCTTTTGGCCCATAAAAGCGATGAAATTGAGCGCGCGCGTGAGGGTTTGGGGAATCTCAAAGCCGCATTGTGTCAAGCGTTGATGATGCGCGGTTTCGGTCTCGGGAATCAAAACGGCCTCGAGTGCCGATCTTTTTTGAGCGATCTCAAGTTCGCTGTAACCCTGTTGTCGTTTGAAATCGAGATGCAGGTCGTTGATGGCTTGTTGCTGAGCGTGTTCGGGGTTTGTTACCTTTTCAGCAATGAAGACAATGCCGCCAGGTAGCAAGGATTGGTAGATTCGGGTCATCAATTGATCCCGTATTGCCAGGGGCAGAAATTGAAGCGTGTAATTGAGCACAATGATCGAGGCCCCGGTGAGGTCGGTATCGCCGATATCCTGACAGCGGAGCGTGATGCGGTCGTTTTCGATGAGGTCGTGCAACGTAACTTGGCATCGATCAATCATCGGTTGCGAGTTGTCGATGCCAATGACCTTGCAATTGGTTGGCGACGAATTGGCTAGGACGTTTGTTGAGGTGCCGGATGAGCAGCCCAAGTCAAATAATACGCTGCCGGGTTGTGCATAGCGATTGGTGATCAGTGCGAGTACCTCATGACAGAGCGCATAGCCGGGCACCGAGCGCGCAATCATGTCGTCGAAAACCTGCGCGACTTGATGATTGAACACAAATGGGGATATGGCTTCTTTCGCCTCTGCATAAACGCGATCAATATCGGACGCGGTTGATTCTGGATCGTCGGGCAAGGAGGGCGGCATCTATCCGGTCTCTTAAACGTGAGGAGAATGGCTTGCGCTAGTTTAAGGGAGATTCGGGCCGGGTTAAATCGTTAAAACGCATGGCAGGGCAGCGCGCTAAATCGGCGCATCAACTTAGGGTCATGTCTTGAATTAATTGACAGCAAGTCTAAGATCAAATGGCTTGCGGCGGTTGTCCCATCGGTGGATCTTGGTGCAATCAGTTGTTCGTGTCGAGTGCCTGTGGGGCTATCGACCTTTTGTGAAGGAGCGCTGAATGAACGACTGGATCTTGAGGATTAATACTGCAGGGTTGCCGCTGTCATGGTTAAGCTGGCAAGAAGCGGTCTCGCTGCATGCGCGAGAGCTGGTCAGCTGGACGTTCGGTGACACATTGAAAGTGGTTCGAGGCGGTTATTCTAAAACAGGGCAACGTACTGTGCTGGCCCTTACCAGTGTGCTGGCGTGTAAGGGGCAAGTTGTTTCAATGGATGGCAAAGCCGCCTTGTCTAACGCTACGCTGTTTAAGCGCGATCAGTATCGCTGCCTGTATTGCGGGCTCGCTTTGCCTGCGACAGCGCTGAGTCGGGATCATGTGCATCCTGTTTCTCGGGGTGGGCAAGATGAATGGATGAACGTGGTGACAGCTTGTAAGCGCTGCAATGCCCGCAAGGGTAATCGCTTATTGTCAGAATCCTCTCTGTCGTTATTGGCCCTACCCTATCGGCCTAATCATGCTGAATATCTGGCATTGACCCACAGCGGCCGGATCCTGGGTGATCAAATGACCTTCTTGCAGAATCAGTTTTCGATCAACAGTCGTGGCTTGAGGGAGACGGCGCAACTCGCTGTCGATACGCTCTACGCGGTCCAATAGAAGCTTTATTGCGTGATTCAATGAGTGATTTAAACCTAAAGAGGAACCAAGCATGGTTGTGACCTACGAAATGGATCAGCAGACAGCGATCATTCGGATCAATCGGCCGGAACAATTGAACGCGCTGGATGAAAACGTGGTTCAAGGTCTAAGAGCGGCCTGGATTCGGTACCGAGAGGACGACCAGGCGCGTTGCGCTATTTTGTGTGCGGCCGGCGAGCGGGCTTTTTCGGTTGGCGCTGATATTAAGCAGGCGCCGAAGGAAATGTGGCAGGCGGTCCCATCGGTTGGGGTTCAATTGGATAAGCCGATTATCGCGGCGGTCCAAGGTTTTTGTGTCGGCGGTGCTTACATTTTAGTTCAGATGTGTGACCTGGTCGTTGCCGCGAACGATACTCGGTTTCGATATCCCGAGGCGCAGGTTGGATTTACAGGCGGGTTAATAGCCAGCTGCGCCGCAAGGGTGCCGCATAAAATTGCCATGGAATTTATGTTGCTGGGGCAGGACATTGATGCGCAACGTGCCTTTGACGTGGGCATGGTCAATCGCGTGGTGCCGGTTGGGCAGCAACTCGCCGCTGCTTTGGAATATGCCAGAATTCTCGAGCGGAGCGCGCCCCTTGTGGTGCAGACGATCAAAAACTTTGTCGATCAAACGCTTCCGAAAGGCCCAGCCGAATTGGCAGCCCTGGCGCGTGATCAATTGCTTAAAGTCCGAGACTCGGAAGACGGCGCAGAGGGCCGGGCGGCCTTCAAGGCGAAGCGCCCGCTGGTGTTCCAGGGCCGATAAACGGTCCTCCGGGATGGGTTCGCCCCCCTTTTGTTAAACACAGCCCTTAGGAAAACAGCCCTGAGCGGATAACAGCCCTGAGCGGATAACAGCCCTGAGCCGTCACGCAGTCTTTGGCCAGTCGCTGCCAGAAGGCGATAGTGTTAACCCGGATACGCCCTG
>JABGWC010000079.1 GCA_018645765.1 Gammaproteobacteria bacterium
ATGCTGCAAGCCTAAATAAGCATCACTTTGCATTTCTAAGAGCCGACTTTGAGTTCGCTCAAACTCAAATTGTAGCCGCTGGCCTTGATAAAGGCTTTGGATTGACGCACCGGCTGATAATATCAGTTTGACTTTACGGTCGTAGAACTCATCCACGAGACTGATAAACCGCCGGGCCTGGTCCTCATCGCTGACGCTGAAACAAGGCACACCACTAATCAAAACCGAGCTAAACTGCTCTGCAACTTCAATATAATCATTTTGACTCCTGGGACCGTCGCAGATGGCACCAAAATCGAACCAGATAACATCCCCTATGAGCGCGCGAGCAGGGATTTCGCGCCCAGAAATCTCTATTGCGGCGGGGATCGGATTCTGAGAATCATCACCAAGGGTCAGCCTCCGAAACATTGCGAGCAAGGCCTGATGATTCGCATTGGTAAGACCCTCGTAATATAAAGGCGCCTGAACCAATGAGCGCATACGATAGTCCAGCCCTCCATCGACGTTCAGCACCACCGTATTGGCTTCAAGTGCCGCGATCGCCGGTAAAAACTTCCTTCGCTGCAGGCCATCTTTATAAAGACCAGAGGGCGGAACATTGGACGTCGCGACCAAGGTGACGCCCCGTAGAAACAAGCCTTCGAGGATGCCAGCCAAAATCATTGCATCGGTTATGTCGGAGACGAAAAATTCATCAAAACAGAGTACTCGCGCCTCACTGGCGATCTCACTGGCAACGCCGTCCAATGGATTCGCCTGGCCTTGCAAACGCCCCAACGACGCGTGTACTTGCCTCATAAACCGGTAGAAATGAACCCGCTTCTTCTTAGGCTCAGCAAGCGTATCGAAAAACAAGTCCATCAAAAACGTCTTACCGCGACCGACGCCGCCCCAGAAATAGAGCCCTCGAACGAAAGACGGCTTTTTCGGGCGCCAAAACAACATTGGATTCACCTTAGCAGGCCGAGCAGTCTCAAGGGCGGCTGCTAAATCCGCCAGGGCGGCGATTGCCCGACGCTGCGCCGGGTCTGACTCATATTGCTTGGCTAGCAGCACAGCCTCATAGGCTTTAATAATATCCGTCGTCATTCGCCGGTTTCAAAACGCTTGGTCGCCGACAAGGCATGGGCATAAAGGCCTTCTTCTTTTGCCAGGACTGCGGCCGGCTTTGCAATCTCTCGGCCACCGCCGGCTGAGCAGTGAATCAAAGATTGTTTCAACTGAAAATCGTAGACCCCCAGGGCGGAGGCAAAACGGGCCGTGCCGCTGGTCGGCAGAACATGACTTGGCCCAGCCGTATAATCCCCAAGCACTTCAGGACTGTATTGACCCACAAATATCGCGCCGGCAGACCGGATATCCGGCAAAAGACTTTCAGGGTTACTGATGGCGAGCTCAAGATGTTCTGGCGCAACACGGTTAATGACTGAGATCAGATCCTCAGTGGTTTCCGCATGAATCAGCAGGCCACGATGACGCAACGAGTTCTCGATGATCGCGCGTCTGGGCTGCGCGGCGACCATGTCTGCCAAACCAGCCTGAACCGCATCCAAAAAGGCCGCACTCTGAGACACCACAATCGATTGCGCTTGCTCGTCATGCTCAGCTTGGGCGAGTAGATCGGCAATGACCCAATCCACCCGAGCACTGTCGTCCGCAACCACCAGAACCTCGGAAGGACCTGCCAACATATCGATGCCGACATCCCCATAAACCTGTTTTTTAGCCGCGGTGACAAAGACGTTGCCTGGACCGCATATTTTATCAACCGACCGAATGGACTCTGTGCCGTAGGCCAAGGCGGCAATCGCTTGAGCACCACCCATAATCCAAATCTCATCTACCCCAGCATAATGCGCCGCGGCGAGTAAGACCGGACTCATCACGCCACCTTTTGCGGGCACCGCAAGGACGACCGACGCAACCCCTGCAACCTTTGCGGGAATGGCGGTCATCAGCACCGTGGAGGGATAACAGGCTTTTCCACCGGGCGCGTACACACCAACTCGCGCCATGGGTTGCACGCGCTGACCAAGGACATTACCCAACGCATCCTCAAAGTCCCAGCTTTGTCCGAGCGCCTCAAGCTGCCTTTGATGGTAATCACCGACCCGCTCTGCGGCCAATCGAAGCGCTTCATCAACCGGCCGGCTAATCAACTCGCAAGCCGCCGCCATTTGCGATGGACTGACCCGCAAGGATTCAATCGATTGAGGCTTAAAGTCATCAAATTTTGCGGCGTAATGCAGCAGCGCTTGATCACCGGTTTTCCGCACCGCGTGAATGATCTCGGAAACGGTTTTTTGTACCTCTGGCGCGATTAGCCCAGCGTGGTCAATGAGCGCACTCAGTTCCAACGAGAACTGCTCCGAGCCGGTGTTCAACCTTCGCATCATGCCGTGATCTCAGCTAACCGCTCGATTAAAGGCTGGATTACGGCCCGCTTTGTCTTGTACGCCACTTTGTTAACAATCAACCTTGAAGAGATATTGCAAATCAGCTCTTTCGGCTCTAAACCATTGGCCACCAACGTATTACCGGTCTCGACAATGTCGACAATCCGATGCGCTAATTGCATTACCGGCGCCAGTTCCAATGCCCCCGTCAGTTTAATAATGTCGATCTGGATGCCTTTATCCGCATAATGCCGCTTTGCGGTTTCAATGAATTTAGTGGCGACCCTCAGTCGCCTTGGCAAACGCCTCTCGTCAACCAATCCAGCCACCATCATCTGGCATTGCGACATCTTCAAATCAAGCGGCTCGTAAAAGCCATCGCCTTGGAACTCTAGCAACACATCTTTACCAACGATTCCAAGGTCTGCGATGCCGTGCTCGACGTACGTGGCCACATCATGACCCCGTAAAACCATCAAGCGAACGTCAGCCTGATTGGTCTCAAAGACCAATTTCCTAGACGTTGTCATATCATCCGTTGGCTGAATATCCAACTGTGCGAGCAACGATAGAAGCTCTGACAAAGGCCGGCCTTTGCTCAGCGCAATGACCAAAGGCTGGGATGCGTTCAATCGCATTTAACTCGCCTCCCGCCGGATATCAACGCCTAAGCGTTGTAGCCGCTCTTCGATCTGCTGGTAACCTCGATCGATGTGGTAAACCCGGTCAACCGTTGTCTCACCGCGTGCCGCAATGCCCGCAATGACGAGGCTTGCCGACGCCCGAAGGTCCGTTGCCATAACCGGCGCCCCAACCAATTCAGCGACACCCTGAACCAATGCAACGGAATTATTATTCTGTAATTGAATGTCTGCCCCCATTCGCGCCAGCTCCGGAACGTGCATAAATCGATTCTCAAATATGGTCTCTTGAATCGAGCAAGACCCCTCTGACAAACAATTCAAGGTCATCATCTGAGCCTGTAAATCAGTGGGGAACGCCGGATAAGGCCCGGTCACGACATTCACTGAATTCGGACGGCGTCCCTTCATATCAAGCGCAATGCGCCCATCTTCCACCTCAATATCAGCACCTGCTTCGCGGAGCTTCGACAATAACGCGGCATTGTGCTGCGGCAGCGCATTCGAGATGCCAACACTTCCCCCGCTGGCTGCTGCGGCAATCAAGTAGGTCCCGACTTCAATTCGATCCGAAATGGCCTCGAAACGGCCGCCATGCAACCGTTCGACGCCGTGAATTTCAATTCGGCTGGTCCCGGCGCCTCGGACATCCGCCCCCAGAATATTTAAAAAATCCGCAAGGTTTTCGATCTCAGGCTCTTTGGCGCAATTTTCCAAGATCGTGATGCCTTCGGCCAAAACAGCCGCGGTCATCAAATGCTCAGTGCCGCCAACGGTTGAAAAATCAAAATCAATCCGAGCACCTTTTAACCGGCCTGAAACCGTGCCTCGAACGTAGCCTTCTTTCATTTCAATTTCAGCACCCAACGCACGTAGGCCTTTAAGATGTTGATCAACAGGTCGCGTCCCGATCGCGCAGCCACCCGGCAAGGACACTTCCGCTTCGCCGTAACGGGCAATCAGCGGCCCCAACACGTTAAAGGAGGCGCGCATAGTCTTCACGAGCTCGTAAGGTGCCTTCAAGGAGCTGATGGAGTTGGCATGAATATCCACCTGCATTCGCTCATTGATCACCACCACAACACCCATGTGACCCAATAGCTCGATCATCGTCGACACATCCCGTAGGTGCGGAACATTCAGCAAGGTCACCGGCTCATCGGCCAATAGCGCGGCCGCAATCAAATTAATGACTGAATTTTTTGCACTCGAGGCTGATATCTCACCGTGTAGAGTCGATCCGCCTTGGATTCGAAGAAGCGCCACGCCTAAATGCTTTCTTCGGGAGTTAAAGCCTTGATCGAGACCGCATGGAGCGTTCCATCCGCAATAAAATCATTCAAAAACGCATACACCTTCTGTTGTCGTTTAACGCGGTTTAATCCAACAAAGCAGGCCGCGACGACGCGCACTGCCAAACGATTACCGTCTTGTTGCAGCTCAACGGTCTCGGCGCCAAGTACGCTGCGCATTTCTGCCTCTAACTGTGCGAGATCCATAACATTGCCTTCAAAAAAACGGCCATCATATCATGCCAAACAAAGCACTCCCATCAGGCCCCGAATTTGATTCAAGGACCCAACGGTTAGCCGCTTGCCCCGAGTTATTGTTTTTGAAACATTGGGTTACAAATAGACAGAGCGCGATCGATCATCGACCTTAAATCGATTATCCTGACCGCTCGTCCCTCATGAGCGGCAACCAATCCACGATGATTGAATCCCTGAGACAAAACAGAACGCTTCGGCCACGCGCCTTGATGGGCCTGCTTGCGGTTTTTATTGCGTCGGTTTTGCTCAATCGTACCGTCGATCTTGACCAGCAAGTTGAGGCGGCACCAGCGCGGCTCAATGAGCCGGATCTCTTTATGACTCAGGCATCGATCAGTCAAATCAACGAAGAAGGCAATTTAACATCTAAAATTAGCGCTGATCGCTTTACGCATTATCCACTAACCGACGTCACAACCTTGGAATTACCCCGCGTTGCCCTTTATACCCCTAATCTAACCGGCCCTTGGACGATCTCGTCAACCAAGGGCCGGCTGTTGGGGGTTTCTGTTTATCGAAAACAATCTGTTGAGCTTTGGTCCACCGTCAGAGCTGAAAAAAGCAATCCTGATGGCAGTAAAACGACGTTTATCACCGACGCGCTGAACGTCTATCCGAGCGAGAATCTGGCTGAAAGCGATACACCAGTCACTATTTTTACAGCCAACACCCAAACCAAAGCGGCAAGACTGCGTGCCAATTTCGATCAAGATACGTTTCTTTTTAACTCAAATGCCACGCAACGGGTGGTCACAACCATACAATTTTAGCCTCGAGACAGTTCAACAGCTAGAACTTGAGGCGGCGCCAAGCATTGCCGCTGATTGAAGGACGCATGCTACACTTTACTCGAGCCAATTCATCACAGCGCCTGATTATGCTACTACGCCTCTGCCTCATCGTTTTACTCGCTTTGATTGCTCACCACGTTGCAGCGCAGGAAGACTTGATGCTTCCCATTACCATCCAGGCTGATCGGGCAACCGTCAGCGAATCCCTTGGTCGTTCTGAATATCAAGGCAACGTCATCATTGCGCAGGGTTTGCTTCGAATCACAGCAGATCAGGTCAATTTGACCAGCCGTGATAAAACCCTTGCCTTAATTGAAGCAACCTCTAAACCCGGCGATGCATCAAAGGCTCGCTTCGAACAAGGCGCAACCCAGATGCGACCAAAGATCATCGCCACTGCAACCCGCATTACCTACCAGATTTTAACAGAGACGCTGCTCCTCACAGGTTCGGCGCAATTAACCCAAGGCGCAGATACCTACCAAGGCGAAACCCTCAGTTACAATCTGGCAGAAGGACTCTTTAAGGTTGAGAGTGACGGCACCGAGAACAATCGAATCAACCTTATTATTAACCCCAGACCTAAGCAGTAATCCAAATTGGCAGCACAACTTTCGGTTCAACATCTCAGAAAACAATTCGGTAATCGCCCCGTAGTCGCGGACGTCTCCTTTTATCTGGACGCAGGAGAGGTCGTCGGCCTGCTCGGACCCAATGGCGCAGGCAAGACCACCTGCTTTTACATGATCGCAGGTCTCGTGCAGCCGGATTTCGGTGAGATCAAACTAGCAGGAACAAGTATTACGACCCTGCCCATGCATCAGCGCGCCGCGCTCGGCTTGGGGTACCTACCTCAAGAGGCGAGCATCTTTCGGAAACTCTCGGTTGCGGACAATTTGCTCGCGATCTTTGAATCGGTCACCGACCTGACTCGTCCCGAACGACTTGAACGAACCAATGCGTTATTAACCGAATTCAACCTAAACCATGTTCGCAACAGCCTAGGCCTGGCCCTCAGCGGCGGTGAAAGACGCCGAGCAGAAATCGCGCGCGCCTTGGCCACGGATCCCAAATTTTTGCTTCTAGACGAGCCCTTTGCTGGCGTAGACCCAATCTCAGTCGGCGATATCAAGGCCATTATCAACTACTTGGCGCAACGTGGAATCGGCATCCTCATTACTGATCACAACGTGCGAGAAACCCTCGATATCTGCCAGCGGGCCTATATCGTCAATGAGGGGCAGCTCATTGCGCAGGGCAGCAGCGCAGAGATATTGGATAACGAATTGGTGAAATCAGTTTATCTAGGCGAGAATTTTCGACTGTAATCCGTCTGCCCGCCGGCTTTTACAACATCACCAGACTTCAGCGCGACTTCCTTATTAACGTTTCAGCAATCCAGAGGAAAGCAGCCCCTCAGAACTCATATTACGCGCGCTTGGTGATCGTCAAATGCAGGCTTGATGACCTCGAAAAAACGAGACGCTCCTGACGGGCGAGCGCACGCTACTTGTTTTATGCCCCCCACACTTTTCTCAAACTTTCATGACGTTAGCTTTCGTCTTGCAGACGGTAGGACTTAACGAAATGTCCTGTTACCGAGTCTCAACATCAAACGGCGTTTGGCATAAGCACGTCACTTTTTCTTTAACAAGCAAGTTTTATTCCACAACCATCAGCAGTATCATTGCGTCATGAGCATGAGACCCTCGCTAACCCTTAAAATTGGCCAGCAACTGCGGATGACGCCGCAACTACAGCAGGCCATTAAGCTGCTGCAGCTATCAACCCTCGACCTGCAACAAGAAATTCAGGAGGCGTTAGACTCAAACCTAATGCTCGAAGAATTCGACGATACGGCGGAAACTGCGGCAGCCTCAGATGCCAATACCTTGGATGAAACAACCCGCCTTGATGACCCATCAGAAGCAGATAATCTTGTCGATGCGGACTCAGGACAAAGCCCCGATGGGGATTTTGAAGGTCCCTCTGCCAATGAATTCGAAACCCTTGTGGCAGATCCACACGATCAGGACCTAGACGGTGAACGGGTCAGCGATACCTCGGAATTGCTCCAGACTGATGCGCTCAGTGACGATTTACCCGTCGATAGTATCTGGGAGGACGTCTACGACAGCTTACCAACGGGCTTGGGCGCCAGTGCTGGATTTGATGAAGACAGCGAATCCTTTGATGCTCGAAACAGTCCTCAGGGAACGGCGCAAAGCCACCTTCTTGAACAAATAAACCTTTTGTCCCTGACCGAAACCGACGAAGTGATTGCACTGCACATCATCGATGGCTTGGATCACGAGGGTATGCTCCGACTAGAACTTGAAGAAATTCTAGAGGCGATGCCAGTTGATTGGGATGTCGAGATTGAAGAAATCGAAGCGGTCCTGCATCTCATACAACATCTTGACCCCCTTGGCATCGCTGCCAGAGACTTGGGTGAGTGTCTCTTGATTCAACTGCATTCGTTGCCAAACGATCTGGATGCCAAGTCGCTGGCGATAATCCTCATAACGGACCATCTTGCAAGCCTTGGTAATCGTGACTTCGCATTTCTGATCAAACATCTGCATGTCTCAGAGGCGCAACTCCAGAGCGCCATAGAACTCATTCAAACGCTTAACCCCAAGCCAGGCGCCAGCCTCAATGAGATAGCACCTCAATATGTTGTTCCAGACGTGGTCGTAACCAAGAAGAACAACCGATGGACGGTTGAGTTGAACCCCGCGATCAACGCAAAGATTCGCGTCAATCCAGAGTATTCCGCGCTCATCAAGCGCAATGACAGCAGCCCTGATCAAGCTTACTTAAAAGATCAAATGCAAGAGGCGCGCTGGTTTATAAAAAGCCTGCAACAAAGAAATGACACACTGCTGCGGGTATCAACGAAAATAATGGAAGTGCAGGCAGGATTTTTAGATCATGGCGACAGCGCAATGAAACCCCTTGTCCTGCATGACATTGCAGAAGACGTCGGTTTACACGAATCCACCATTTCGAGGGTTACGACTCAAAAATATATTGACACGCCCCTAGGCGTTTACGAGCTGAAATATTTTTTTTCATCGCATGTCAGCACCCATTCAGGCGGCGAAGTCTCCTCAACCGCGATCCGAGCCAAAATCAAACTATTGATTAGCCAGGAAAATACCCGCAAACCGCTATCAGACAGCAAACTCGCCAATCTATTAGCTGAAGACAATATCAACGTCGCGCGACGAACCGTTGCGAAATACCGCGAAGCTTTAATGATCCCGCCCTCGAACGAGCGTAAACAGCTCAGCTAACTTCTCCACTGTTTGTTCACCAAACCTCAACTTAACCGAACCAATCCGCTCTGTTAGGGTCTTAGTTAAGGCGTTATTCGAAAACGTTGAACCAACCGGGCTTTGAAGGAGTACACGAATGCAAATAAGCGTCAGCGGACACCACGTACAAATCACCGAAGCGATTGAGCAGTACATCCGCAAGAAATTGCGTCGATTAGAGAAACACTACCAACCCATTATCAATAGTCAGGTGATTCTTACCGTCGATAAGAATGTCCAAAAGGCCGAGACGCGCATCCACATTTCCGGCGCAGAGGTCTTTGCAGAGGCCGAATCCAATAACCTCTATACTTCGATTGACAAGATGGTCAAAAAACTCGATCGGAAAATGATTGAAATGAAACGGAAGCTGGTCACTAAACGGCATCAGACAGCAACCATACTCGCGGAATAAGATGCACAAGTACTGAAACAATCAGCGGTGATTGCTATACTTGCGGCTCAAACCATCGCCTGCGCCGATCGCTATGAAAATTGCCTCTGTTTTGTCGCCTCAGCGTACACAGTGTCGCCTTCAAGCAAGCAGTAAAAAACGCGCCATCGAACTGGCAGCGGCATTCATTGCAGAGACCAATGACCGAATCAATGAGCAAGAACTGTATCGGTTATTAATCGCAAGGGAGAAGGTCAGCCCGACCGGACTTGGCGAGGGCATCGCGATCCCCCATTGCCGCATGGCCAATTGCACGGGCATTATGGGCACTCTCATCACGCTTGAGCAGCCGGTTGAGTTTGAATCAATGGATGATCAACCCGTCTCGACTCTGTTTATTCTGATCGTCCCTGAAAAGGAAATGGATGCCCATCTTGAAGTTTTAGCAATGCTCGTTGCGAAGTTCCAGCAATCTGAGTTTAGAGAAAAACTATTGGCAGCCCGTGACGCCAATGAACTGTATCTTGCCGCAGTAACAGATTCGACCTGAGACCAAGGCCCGAGCCTTACTCCCCACACCATAGCGCGATAGAGGTTGTTCTTAAGATGCAAACATTAGCTCAATTAGTGGTGATCAGCGGTCGTTCGGGGTCGGGAAAAAGCACAGCGCTGCATGTTTTAGAAGATCTGGGGTATTACTGCATCGACAACTTGCCCGCCTCACTTATTCCGAACCTCGTTGAACGCTCAAAGCAGCAGAAACTCTCCTCTAAAATTGCCGTCAGTATTGATGCCCGAAATTCAGCCGTCGATCTCGAGGACTTTCCGCTCGCGATCACCAAAATTCAAGATATTGATGTTCGCGTCATCTTCTTAGATGCCGCCAGTCCAACCCTGATCAAGCGCTTTAGTGAGACGCGCCGAAAGCATCCTTTGAGTAACCAAGAGATGGGGTTGAAAGAAGCCTTAAATGTCGAGAGCCAGCTCCTCGACGGCTTGGCAATGATGGCCGCCTTAAAAATTGACACCACCCACATGACCTTGCACCAGCTGCGCGACGAAGTCCGAGATCGCGTTGCAAACACAACGCAATCAACCACCATCATGTTCCAGTCCTTTGCCTTCAAACACGGCGTTCCAGTTGATGCCGATTTCGTTTTTGATGCGCGCTTTCTGCCGAACCCACACTGGGTACCACACCTGCGACCGCTAACGGGGTTAGACGGCGAGGTTGCAGCCTTTTTATCAGAAGAAGAAGAGGTTAATGGATTCGAACGAGACCTCATCGTCTTTTTGGAAACCTGGTTGCCGAAAATAATAAAGAGCAACCGAGCGTACATCACCGTTTGTGTGGGCTGTACCGGCGGACAACATCGCTCGGTCTACTTAATAGAGCGTCTCGCAGCGCGATTCAAAGCACAAAACCACACCATTCAAACGCGTCACAAGGAATTACTTCAAACCTTCAAGCCAAAAACTGATTTGCAGCCATGAAACTGAAAACCGCGCGGGTCACCAATCCGCAGGGGCTTCACGCCCGATCCGCGGCGACTATCGTCAAACTAGCAACCCTTTTTCAAAGTAGCATTGAGTTAAAGAATGATACCAAAGTGGCAAATGCCAAAAATATCATGGCGTTATTACTGCTGGAAGCAAGTAAAGGCACCCAACTCACTGTTTGCGCCGATGGGATCGATGAAGCCCAAGCCCTAGCCGAAATGATCGGACTGATTGAGGACAACTTCGGCGAAACCAGCGCACCGGCTCCATGAACATTGATCACAACCATATCGCGGAACTGATCAATCGGCCGTTAACACCAGAAAACTTGATTCTCATTAAAAGTTCGCTGAGCGAGCTCGCCCCTGTTGATATCGGCAATTTGTTAACCAGCACACCTGCCAAAGAACGTCAGCAGTTGTGGGACCTGTTCGATGCAGTCCGCCAAGGCGAGGTTGTCGCTCATGTCGACCCGGACCTGGTGGCAGACTTGTTTTCTGACCGATCAGCCGAAGAGATCGCTCAAGTCATCGAGAAGGTCGCCGACAGCGACGACCTTGCTGACATCATCCAGTTGATGCCGGACGCGTTAGGTGAAGAAATTCTCATCGTCCTAGACAGCCAAGACCGAGAACGGGTTAAAACCCTTTTACGTTATCCACGGGATACTGCCGGTGGATTAATGGATACAGACATTATTTCTGTGCGCTCAGAAGTCAGCATCGACGTGGTGTTACGCTATCTCAGGCGGCACCAAAAACTGCCCGACACCACCGACCAAATTTTCGTAGTCGACAAGCAAGGGGTCTACACTGGCAGTTTGCCATTGGCTACGATTCTCATAACAGATCCCCGCCAGCTTGTTTCAGAATGCCTTGAGCAAGACATTGAGGGCGTTCTCGCAGATCTACCCACGCACGAGGTCGCACAACTCTTTGAGCGCTATGACCTGATTTCTATGCCGGTACTTGATCAGGCTGGCCTATTGTTAGGCCGAATCACCATTGATGATATTGTCGACGTGATTATTGATGAGGCTGATCACTCAATCTTAGGCATGGCAGGTCTTAATGAAATTGATGACACCCTGGCCCCGATTTTAAAAACCTCTCGAAATCGCGCGCTTTGGCTGGGCGCCAACTTGATGACGGCACTGATCGCCTCATTTGTCATCAATTTATTTGAAGAGACCATCGAAAAAGTGGTGGCTTTGGCGATTTTGATGCCCATTGTTGCCAGTATGGGCGGGGTCACGGGCAGTCAATCTCTAACCTTGGTCATAAGAAGCATGGCACAAGGCACTTTATTGGAAAGCAATATGGGCTGGCTCATTCGGCGCGAGCTTGCGGTATCAGTGCTGAATGGCATTGTTTGGGCTAGTTTGATTGCCGTCGGTACCGCAATACTTTTTAACGACACAACCCTCGGTATGATCATCGCGATTGCGCTTGTCATCAATATGGCGGTCGCCGCAGTTTCTGGCGCCATGCTGCCAAAAATTCTCAAAGCACTCAGCATTGACCCGGCCATTGCGGGCACTGTGGTGTTAACAACCATCACCGATGTGGTCGGATTTTTAACCTTCCTGGGTATGGCAACCTACTTCTATGCTTGAAGGAGCAGTCACATGACGGATATCGAACCGTTCAGCAAGTCACAACAAAAGCAAAATGCAAAAGACATTACAGATCTTGGGAACCAACTGGCACAGCTCTCCGAGGCGCAACTCAGCGCCCTGCCCTATCCTGAGATCGAGGCTGCAATCAAAGAATACAAGCGTATCACCAAAGGCAACGCCAGAAAGCGACAAATGTTGTATATCGGAAAATTACTCCGCCAGGTTGATCTCGCGGCGATCGAAGACCTCATTGATCGGTACGACAGCAGCAGCGATGCTCACCGATTGTTGGTTCATCAGTTCGAATCTTGGCGACTCAGATTACTGGCGTCCGACCCCCTCGTAATCACTGAACTGGGCGAGCGTTATTCAGAGCTCGACCGGCAGGCGCTTCGAACCATCGTTCGTGATGCGCAAGCCGAGCAAGCAGTGGCCGAGGGCACTTCAACAAAAGCCTATCGCAAGCTCTTTCAACACCTTAAACGCTTGCACGATCAACAGTTGTTAGCCGACGCCACGATGGGAGCGCCGAACGCACTCGACGAAGATCTTGAAGATCCAGCGTTGTAATAAAAACGCCTGGCCCTGCTTCTCGACAAGTCAAAACCTCGCCCCATGGGCTGATAACCATACTATGGCCAAAGGTTTCGCGGCCACTATCATGACCACCTGATTGGCAAGCAGCAACCACGAAACACGCATTTTCGATGGCCCTTGCTCGAACCAAAATCTCAAAATGCGCAGCACCCGTCACGGCGGTAAAGGCTGAAGGCACGGCAATGATTTCGGCGCCGAGGGTGGTTAAACGCGTAAAAAATTCTGGGAACCGCAAGTCATAGCAAACCGATAAACCGACCTTGCCAAAAGTCGTTACCACAACACTCGGCCCATCCCCGGGCTCAAACGTATCCGATTCTCGATAGCGTCCAATCTGATCCTGAACGTCGACATCAAATAGATGCTGTTTATCGTATCGCGCGATTTCCAAGCCACAAGGGTCAAAGACCAAAGAGGCCGCGCGGACTCTTTGGCCAGGAACCAGTTGCCCGTCTGCTCGCCTAGCCATCGGTACCGTGCCCGCAAAGATGTAAGCGCCCATCTCAATAGCCTTTCGCGCGATAAAATTCCTGATCAACCCAGGGCCTTCTGCTTCAGCGAGTCCAATCTGATGCGCTGAGGGGGCCGCCAGCGCAGCAAAATTTTCAGGTAAAAAGATCGCGTCCACAGCGCCCGGTTCAAGTTCCGCTAAAACCGATGAGAGCTGAGCTAAGCTCAGCGAAACATCTTGGCTGCTGCAGAGTTGCACGACTGCAACGGCCACGGTCTCATTCACGGACGGCGCCTGTGTCAGGATCTGGGGGCTCGATGACGATCGCCGGATCAGCCGACTTCCTCAAAGACGAGTCAAACATAGACAGAAACTGAACGTTGGGTTCACTGAACGTGCCAGACACTTCATACTTCAAACTCGTCAGCTCATCAATTTGCTTCTTAAACACTTTCTGAGCCAGAAAAACCCCAGCACCCACCAGCGGCCCTGTCGCGACCGCACTGTAGGCGGCATACCAAGGCAAATTTTTATTCAGCGGCAGCGTCACGATCAAATCGTTATCTAACGTCTCGGTCAGCAAATTGACCTCGCCAGCCAAAGTCAGTTGACTACCAGCGCCGGCGACCACAATCGGCGAATCGATCGAGACCAAGCCATTTTCCAGGAAGAAAGACCCCATTACGCTATTAAAGGCATGCCCTTCGCTCAGCATCCTAGAAAGGTCGAAGCTGAATCGCTGAGCGATCTCCGCAAAATCAAATATTCCGAGCAATTTTAGAGCGCCATTACTGGCTTCCGCTTGCACGATTCGGCCCTGCCCACCTGTGAGATTTACCGACCCTTTAACCCGGTCCAGATCAATATGCAGAGGCGACCCTGGCCATTCCATAGTCGTTTGAAATCCGAAATTTTCACCTTCAAGGCCCGAGGCATAACCCCAAGCAGCGAGACAAGCGCGCATATCCTCTACTCTGACCAGCCCTTCAAACTTAGAATACGGCGCATCGCTAGCGGGGTACCAGTGCAGCCCGTCCTTGACATCAATTAGCATGCCTTTGCTTTGCGCTATAAGATTTGTCAACCGCACAAACTCGTCGTTCGGCTGAACCGTAAACTGCCATCTACCGTAATCTTCGCCATCCCAGTAGACAGACCGAATCAAAACATCAGCCGGCAATAAATCCTCGCTCGTTAAGCCCAAAAGCGGGTCTCCTAGCGCACCATCCGATATCAAATTAAGGTTATCTAAGACAATCTCTAGCGGCGCATCTGGATCATCATTTA
Source organism: Gammaproteobacteria bacterium (assembly GCA_018645765.1). Taxonomy (GTDB): domain Bacteria; phylum Pseudomonadota; class Gammaproteobacteria; order Pseudomonadales; family Azotimanducaceae; genus UBA9926. The sequence goes on from JABGWC010000079.1 coordinate 14,549, forward strand.
GCCGAACCATCCCGTCGACTTCTGAATTTAAGAGCGTCATACGCCAACTGCCTGCATCGGGATACAGACCTAAGGCGACATCTTCTAGTGCGTATCCAAAGAGGTCAAACTCCGCGGCCTGAACCTGGACAGAGTCGAGGCGCGCACGAAAGGCTTCCGCAACGTCACCCTTTGAAAGCGCATCAAGCTGAAGCAAAAACCCATCCCATTCTTCGAGACTGGCATACGGTAGCGCGCCCGTAATTCGAATCGAGTCAAAGGCGGCCGCCTTGGGTTCGTAACGCCCAATCTCAATGATGCCGCCCTGAATCTCGTCGCCAACAAGACTCAAAATGCCACCGGCACTCTGATCAAGCTCGAAAGCGAGTTCCGACCCAGTCGCCTCGAAACTCTGAGTAACCCGCAAAGGCCGGCGTGCATCTGCAACGATCTTCCCAATCGGCGGCGGCATATCAATCGTGATCCCCCGAAGATCGCTCGCAAACTCGAAAATCGGCTGGTCTTCTCGGCCGCCATAAGGCACCGATAGGCTCCCTTGGTAACCCGTCGATCCTTCCGTCAAGCGCAGCAAGGTCAGGTCCAACCAATCCGTAACCGGCGCCATGTCGACGTCGCCCTTAAGGGCAATTAACGTCACACCACCGTTGCCAAAAAGTTCTGAACGTATACTCGCGTTACTAGAGCCGCCCAAGACATCAAACTGAATCTGCTTGGCCGAAAGTCCGGTTTTGGTTTCATAATCAAACTGCCCGCGCAGACCAGTGAGGTTCAGCCCAATATCGTTGAGCGCAATCTCCGCTTGGTCCACCCAAAGCCCTGCACTCACATCAGGCGCCCTGATTGTGCCATCCAGTGGCACAGTCACTTTAGCGCTTCCTAATGCTCGCCCTTTACCTGTCCAAGAATCGGCAACCCCTTTGACCTGGCCCTGCAGGGGCGTCTCTTGAAAGAAGCGTATCAAATCAGCAACCGGGCCCTGCACTTGACCCTGAACCACAACTTCTGTGAGCAATCCGGCATCAGTAAACGGCATGGCCACGCTGACACCACTTGCCGCCGTTGCATAAAGCCGGGTCACCAATTGGTCTCCGAAGAGTCCTTTATTCGAGACATCGATCCGCCCTACCGTTGCAGAGGCAACCGGCCAATCCGGATCGTATTGAATGACGCCATTCTCAAGCGCAATTTGGACACCGTATTGCTTTTCTGCTTTTGGACTAATTCGATCGAGCGAGCCATGAACAAAAAGTCCCGTGGTCGATGAACGACCCGCTAGCAGGTTTTCTTTCAGCCATCGGGTCGCGGTTTCGGGAACGGTATTCGGCAAAAACGGCAAAGCGGCACTCAAATCGAAGTCCTTCGCGCTCAGAACCAATCCCCAGGTTCGCGATCGTCGATCCTGCGTGAGATTCATATGGAGTTTGCCTTCAGCCGTAAGACCATCGGCACGCGCGACCAACTTCCCAGAAGTCAGCGCGAAACCGTCCTCAGCTTGACGGTACGCCAGCCGTCCTTGAATCGCCGCAATAGACCAAGGTACATCGTAAAGGCTTCCGAACTGAACCTGTGCATTCGTCGCATCGAAGTCGAAGTAACCCGCACCGAAACCAAACTGGACGAAGCCGCTCAGACCCGAGAGTCCTGGGACGACCCCTGCGAGGGACAGCTCCAAATTGGCGACATCCGCCAGCACCGTAAAGCTCTCTCGGACCCGCGCTGGCTTTAGCTGCCACTGCACACGTTCAAGTCGCAGCCGCGGGGAAATCGCTGCAAGCTGCACCCGCTGATCCGCCGACAAACCAAAGACATCCGCGCTCATGGAAAGGGCTTTAACTGCGGCGTCGTTCACCTCAAAATGATCAAGGTAGCCCGCAAGGGTGAACCCATCTTGATCCGCGCCTTTTTCGCCTGCAAGTCCTATGGGGCCAATTTCGATGGATTGTCCCCTGATCTTGAGTTGCGCATCCGGCAGCAACACACTCAGAGAACCCTCATTTTGGGAGAAATTGCCCTCGATACCGGATCGCAGCGCCACATCAGGCGCACCTTGCACGGCGTCTTGCGACCGGTACGCAGCCCAATCACTCGAGCCCACAATTTGACCGGCGCCGCCGCTCGCCGTAACCCAAAGCGCAGCGCTGAGTTCGTGGTGCCCCATTGGAAGCAAGCTGTTATCTGCTTCAAATTCGGTCGGCTTTAAGGTTAAAAATGCTTCAAAATCCGATCGCAGCACCGATCCAGAAATCCCCTCAAACCTTGCAATAATCGTGACCACTTCTTGAAACCGCGCAGCGCTCGCTGTATCGGAAACAACCTTAAAACTGCCCGATAGCACGCGGCCCGACGCTGTCGTCGCCAACCGCAGCCCCTGATCATCTGACTCAATTTCTATTGCAAAGGGGTAAGGTCCTTTGACCGAGATTTTGGAGGACTCAATCACCAACCGACCGGATTGCTCGAACAGTTTCAGATAATCCACCGCAGGCGAGCGGGCTCTGACCGGCAATCCTGAAACCCGCCAGTTACCAAGCTGGTCGGGCGCAATCACAGCTTGCAGGCCGATCACCTCCGCCTCACGGAGCACCGGAGCTTTACCAATGACGCTCTTTAAGCCATCTAGTCGAATCGAAAACCGATCGATCATCAAATGATCTGAGGATTCGGGGCCAAGACTGAAGCCTTGCATTCTTAAGACTGGGTCAAAGTAGACCCAATCTGCCGCCAACGATTCAAACCGAATCGCAGCACCTAATTCAGCGGATAAGCGCTCCTCAATCTCTTCGTGGTAAAACTCAAGGGCGCCCACTAAAACCCTGAGCAGGGTTAAAAGTAATGCCGCTGCAATGACAAAACCAATAACAGCGACGCGCATCCACAAAAACCATCGTATGCTACGCAACATCATTGCCTCCAACGGATAACGCCACCCGTTGGCCATTCACCTTCATCACGCATCCCGTGTTTTGGTCAGCTTGAAGTTGAACGTTCAGACAGACCTTGGGTTGCCCACTAATCTGCACGAAAACCGGGTCATCCAGTAACGCTCGTAACGTTGCCGCGTTTGCTGAAATCTCGATTACGAGAGTTTGACCCGAACCCAGTTCTTGCTGGAACCCAACAAGCCAATCTTGGATCTGGATCGCCGGGCTCATCCCAAACAATCGCTGAGCGCGTGCCTTTGGGTCTTCACCGCCGGAATCCTTTGGCGCAACGGATCGCTTTAAACTTGGGCCCAGCTTCCTCCTCGAAAGCTCAATTAAACCCAACCGAGAAAACTCAGAAACCACCCACTGCATTCCATGATGGGTCAAGGCTTGCACCAATCGTTCGCGCACCAACCCTTGGTCTTCACGTCGAACCAGATCAATAAAATCAATCACCACAATACCAGCAAGCTGTCTAAGACGAAGCTCTTCTGGGATCACTAAGGCCGCTTCGAGATTGGTTTGAAAATAACTGTGCTCGGCTGTTCCGCTGCCAACAAAGGACCCTGTATTGACATCGATTGCGACCAGGGCCTCAGTTTCATCAATGACCAAATAGCCGCCTGAAGGGAGTGCTACCCGCCGATCGAGCAGCCTTTCAACCAGCGCCTGCAGGTCCCGTTGATGCACCCATGCGGCATCGGCCTGCACCCGGAACAGTGTGGGCATTTCACGTTGCGCCGATTTCAGGTAACCATCGATATCGTTGAAATCAGCATCATTATCCACGGTAACAGACGTCAGATTAGGATTCTGCCACGCTGTGAGCCAGCGCAGCGGCGCCCGCGGGGTCGCGTCAACACAGCGGATCGTCTGCGCGCGCTTTGATCCGGCCACAAGCGATGTTCCATGATCGAACAGGCGATGGATCGTCTGGGTCAATTCAGCATCGGTCGCACGACCTGCAAGCGTTCGAAAAACCAAAGCCCCAGCACGGCCTTTCAGAAATGCAAGGCCCATCGCGCGTAATCGCGCTCGAGCCGCCGGATCTTTGATTTTTTGAGAAACCGATACGCCTTGCCCTGATAGGACATAGACAATTAAAGGCGCGGCAAGCGAAACCCTTTGAGTGAGCCTCGGGCCCTTATTACCGTCCTGCGCCCGAACGACTTGCGCTAAAATCGGGCTGCCGACTTGCAGGGCGTTACCTACGTTTTGGCTATCCGCGGTCAGTGAAGCGTCGCGCGCAAACAATTCCGAATAACGCGTCTCATCGATAGGCAAAAATCCGGAGCGGCCCAGCTCTAATGCCACAAAGGCGCAGCCTAAGCCGGGTAGCACGCGATCGACTTTACCCATCAAAATATCACCCACTTGATAGGTCGCTGGGTCCGATTCAACCAAAAGCTCGATCAAATTTGGGCCAGCAAACGCCGCTCCCCAGCACCGGCCTCGGACTTTCGATATTCGAATATCAGTAATCACAGCGAAATCACAAGAGAGCCCCACAAGCGACTGTCGAAGGGATTCTAAAATTAGTGCTGGGTTGGCTTTGGTTCAAATGATTCGTACACCCATGGTTTCTAACATTTGCGCGGTTTCAAACAACGGCAGTCCCATGACATTGCTATAGCTGCCCTCAAGATGCTCGATAAAGACCGCACCTAACCCCTGAACACCATAACTTCCGGCCTTATCCTTGGGCTCACCAGAGGCCCAATAACGTTCTGCAAAGGCCCGATCAAATGGTTTAAACCGGACGGTAGACACAACAGTTTGCGTAATCAGCCCACCGGACCCAGAAAGCGCAACGCCCGTCATCACCTGATGGGACCGGCCAGATAATCGCATCAGCATCTCTAAACCCTGTGCCTTATCTGTTGGTTTCCCTAAAATCGATTGATCGATCAAAACAATCGTATCAGCGGCGATGACAAGCTGGCCTGCCGCGTCTTGCGCCCTCGCCTTTTCAATGGCCAATCGCTGAACATAATCACCCGGTTGCTCGTCACCCAACAGACGCTCATCGATATCTGACGGCCTAACTGAAAATTGGAGTCCAATTTGCTGCAGGAGTTCCACTCGCCTTGGCGAGGCCGATGCTAAAATACACTGATGCATGAACTGTTTTACTCCGCCGCCCCAAATGAGACGCCTAATAAAGGGTCGATTCTATCCAAAACACCAAATTTATAAGTAACGGCGGCGACAAATCCGCAAAAGTAGAAATACCCACGGCCAAAAGAGCGCACTGGTGATCGGCTTCATAAACTGCAGTAGATTGGACGATCGATCAAGCATTAGCGTCATCATCAGCAGTTGAATGCCACTCACAATCATCAGCGCGATTGCAATCAATATCGATTGTTGCCAGATCTCCAGCATACGTACCTGCTGATAGCTGCTCTTCGCTAAAGCCGCAAGTGTCACAAAACTAAGACCATGAAAACCAAACGGCGTGCCCACAACCAAATCTGTTATCAAACTCAGGAAAAACGCGGCTGGGACTCCAACCTTTTCTGGCACGGCGAGAATCCAATAGATTAAGACCAGGGCAATCCAATCCGGCCTTAAGTAGTTCAGCTCGAACGGCGCCGATGCGGGCAACGGAACCAAGACGAGCGCCATGGCCAACAACAGACTCACGAAGATAATCCAGCGCCCTTTCACGAACGGTTCAGCCATCGGCGGACCCTCTGGTTTCCAGAGCGACGTCGGGGGTCAGGTCCTCTGCCGAGTCAAAAACCAACAAGACATGATTTAGGGTTTGTAGTTGGGATAACGGTTTGACCAACACCTCAGCAAACGCGGCGCCTGGCGTAAGTTCATAGCGCGCGATCTCTGCAACCGGATAACCGCTGGGAAAGCGCTGCCCGAGTCCAGACGTTACAAGCAGGTCCCCAACCTTTAAATCCAACGACTCCGATACATGGCGCATCGAAAGCAGATTACGGTTACCCGTGCCCTCGACAATAAGCTGCGACGCCGTTCTGACACTCAACACCGGCACCGCATGACTCTGATCGGTCACAAGTAGGATCTTACTGAGATTGGTGGTACTTTCTGCCACCTGGCCAACAAGGCCGGTCGCATCAATGACTGCCTGGCCGACAAAAACCCCGTCATTGAGTCCTTTATCAACCATGACATACTGCTGATCAGGATCGGGGCTAATGCCCACTACTTCGGCAATCGAGACCAAATCACTTACCTTCGCGGATGACCCCAACAAAGCCCGCAACCGGTTATTCTCAGACAACAAGGCTTCAAATTTTAACTGTCGTGCTTGCAACGTTTCACTCAACCGACCTAACTCGGAAAGCTCAAGCTGTTGATCTCGAAGTTCAAAAAAAGACGATCCCTGCTCTGCAATCAGTCTAGGCAGAACGGCCAACCAGATGATCGGCTCAACCAAGGAACCCGCTGCTTGCCGCAAAGGTTTTAAGGCAGCGCTCTTACCATCAACAACGAATAGGATAAGGCTCACCAAAAACAAAACGAAGGCTTGGTTGCGTGGATTCGAGCGTGCCAAAAACAGCTGTTTCATAAAACCTCAGCGGATGCTGTAAACGCGCGATCAAAGCCTAGGCGTACCAGTCCTAGATTGACAGGAGATCACTAACCCCAAGATTATCCATGATCTCAAGCGCTTTGCCGCCCCCTCGCGCCACGCAAGTTAGCGGGTCCTCCGCAATGATTACGGGCAACCCAGTTTCATTGGCTAGCAACTGATCAAGTCCGCGTAGTAGTGAACCACCCCCGGTTAGGACCAAACCGGACTCCGCAATATCAGAGGCCAGTTCAGGGGGCGTCTGCTCCAGCGCCGCTTTGACCGCTTGAACAATAATGTGCAGCGGCTCTTGCAGTGCCTCAAGAATTTCGTTGCTGTTGAGCGTGAAACTTCTTGGGATACCTTCCGCCAGGTTTCGGCCACGGACATCAATTTCCCGAACAATGTCACTCGGGAATGCCGTGCCAATTTCCTCTTTAATGCGCTCGGCCGTTGCATCACCAATCAAACTGCCCTGAGTGCGCCGAACATAGGCTGTGATGGCGTCATCAAAGCGATCGCCACCAACTCTTACAGACTGAGAATACACCACACCGTTGAGCGAGATGACAGCGATTTCAGTGGTGCCGCCACCGACATCCACAACCATGGTGCCCACCGCCTCGTGCACGGGCAGTCCCGCACCGATCGCTGCGGCCATCGGCTCTTCAATTAATCGAACATCCCGAGCACCAGCGCTAATGACCGACTCGCGAATCGCGCGTCGTTCAACCTCGGTTGCCTGGCAAGGCACACAGACTAAAACCCGAGGACTTGGCCGAATGAAACTGTTTTCATGGACCTTCTTGATAAAATGCTGAAGCATTTTTTCCGTCACCTGAAAGTCCGCAATAACACCATCTTTCAGCGGACGGATCGCGGTGATATTACCCGGCGTTCGGCCCAGCATACGCTTGGCATCGATTCCAACGGCTGCGACGGACTTTTGGTTATTGTGTTGGCGAATCGCGACAACGGATGGCTCGTTTAAGACAATGCCCCGCTCACGAACGTAAATAAGCGTATTGGCTGTCCCCAGATCAATAGACAGATCGTTAGAAAACAGACCTCGAATTTTCTTGAACATCGCTTAGCCGCCCGCTTTCTACTTCAAAATTAACTGCCAGAACAAGCAGATACATCGCTTGCATCCGCTGCACTTAGACACTGAATCATTCCAAGGACAACATTTCATCGCGCGCCACACGCTCAACTTACTGCCCTAAACCGACCTCACTTCGCTTTAAAAACGCGCCTTGACGACCCTGTTTCAGGCCCCTTTATCGCAACTTTAAAAGCCGCCGGTCACCTCATTACTTTACCACTGCAGTCTCCAAAGAGACAAGATTAAATATAACTAACACACTGTTCTTCAACAATTTTTTGCATCTTTCTTCCATTATTCAAACATTCAGTTCGGGGTCCACCAGTAACGAGAATTGCACTCTGCTTGGTAACCATTTAGCATTTGCGCCTCTTCTTATAGAAAGCATATTGTGAACGACCTCGTGAACGAAACAACGCTTGTCGAACTATCGACCCTTGCGGCCCTGCCTCTTGAGCCAGGCAAATCAAAGGCAACCTTGGACGCACTCAATGAGGTCCTTGCCCTGGTTGGACAAATGCAATCTCTCGATGTTGCAAACGTCCGGCCGCTTGCCCACCCGCTTGAACGCCATCAGTCGCTAAGAGCCGACTCGGTGACAGAAACCATCAACCCAAGCGCCTTGAGTCAAAACGCCCCACTTTATGAGGCAAGCCTTTATTTTGTCCCAAAGGTGATCGAGTGAACTTAAACTTCGCAACCCTTACCGATTTACAAAAGGCGCTTCGCAATCGGGATGTTTCAGCAACCGAGCTAACGCAACATTATCTCACTCGGATTGATGCCCTAGACCCAGCGCTGAACAGCTTTATCTCGATTCAGGCAGAGACAGCGCTTGATGCCGCTGGTCGCGCCGATGCGCGCCTTGCACAAGGCGACGCGCGTCCTCTCACCGGCATTCCAATCGCGCAAAAAGACATTTTTTGTTTACAGGGCCACAGAACTACCGCCGGCTCAAAGATGCTCAGCGATTTCATCGCGCCCTATACGGCAACTTGCTCAGAAAAACTGGCAGACGCCGGCGCGATCACGCTCGGCAAGACCAATATGGACGAATTCGCGATGGGCTCATCTAACGAAAACAGCTATTTTGGCGCCGTCCACAACCCTTGGGACCCTCAATTGATTCCAGGCGGTTCATCAGGCGGTTCAGCGGCCGCCGTTGCAGCAGGGCTTTGCGCCGCCAGTACAGGAACCGATACGGGCGGCTCGATTCGTCAGCCGGCGGCGATGTGCGGTCTCACCGGACTCAAGCCAACCTACGGCCGGATCTCTCGGTGGGGCATGATTGCGTTTGCCTCTAGCCTCGATCAAGCCGGTCCGATGACGCGCACCGCGCGGGATGCCGCGATCTTATTGGAGCATATGGCAGGTCATGACCCTCGGGATTCGACCTCGCTCACGGAACCTGTACCAAGGTTCTCCGAAAGTCTAGGCAGCAATATTAAGGGCTTAAGGATCGGCGTCTGCCGGGAATTTTTTACAGAGGGCCTAGACCCTGCAGTTGAGCGCAGCATCCGCGAGGCACTTGCTGTATATGAATCCCTTGGCGCGACCCTCGTCGACGTCTCACTGCCCCATACACCTTATAGTGTTAGTGCTTACTACGTAATTGCGCCAGCTGAATGCTCGGCGAACCTCGCTCGGTTTGACGGTATTCGTTACGGCCATCGCTGCTCTGATCCTGAGAACCTTCAAGATTTGTATCAACGCTCGCGCGGTGAGGGATTTGGCGAGGAAGTTAAAAAACGTATCCTGGTCGGCACCTTTGCACTCAGCGCCGGCTACTTTGATGCCTTTTATCATCGCGCTCAAAAAATCCGTCGTCTCATCAAAGAGGACTTTGTTCAAGCGTTTGAACACGTCGATGTCATCGCCGGCCCGACAGCGCCGACCCCCGCTTTTCCACTCGGCGAAAAAGCAAGCAACCCGGTTGAAATGTATCTTCAAGACATTTTTACCATTTCGGCAAGCTTGGCAGGCGTCCCCGCAATGAGCATCCCAGCAGGACTCGCCAATGGGCTGCCGGTTGGCTTACAACTCATTGGTAATTATCTGCAGGAAGGACCGCTCCTGCAGGCAGCGCATCAGTTTCAACAAGCCACACACTGGCATACGTTAACGCCACCGGAGGTTTTGTGAGCATTCCTGCAGGTTGGCAGATCGATATTGGACTTGAGATTCACGCCCAACTTAACACCCGATCAAAAATTTTCTCCGGCGCAAGTACCCTATTTGGCCAACCACCCAACAGCCAAGCCTGCGCGATTGATCTTGGCATGCCGGGCGTTCTGCCAAGCGTCAATGCTGAAGTCTTCAAAAAAGCCGTTCAATTCGGGCTCAGTATTGGCGCCAGGATTAATCAAGAGTCACGATTTGACCGAAAAAATTATTTCTATCCCGATTTACCCAAAGGCTATCAAATTACCCAGATGGACCACCCGATTGTCTTGGGCGGTGAAATCACGATCCAAACATCAGACGCCACAGATAAAATCATTCGAATCACTCGCGCCCACCTTGAAGAGGATGCCGGCAAGTCTGTCCACGACTTCAAACCAGGCCACACAGGCATTGATCTGAACCGAGCCGGCACGCCTTTGCTCGAAATCGTCTCCGAGCCTGACATCAAAAATGCAGCGGAGGCGGTCGCTTATGCCAAGGCCATCCATCAACTGCTGACGTATCTCGAAGTTTGTGATGGCAATATGGCCGAAGGTTCGCTCCGTTTCGATGCGAACATCTCGGTTCGCCGCCAAGACGCCGAAACCCTCGGAACCCGCTCTGAAATTAAAAACCTCAACTCATTCCGGTTTTTAGAACAAGCCATTCATTTCGAAACCGAACGTCAAATCAGCGTTCTCGAAGCGGGCGGCACCCTTATTCAAGATACGCGGTTGTTCGATCCAGACCGGCATGAAACTCGATCGATGCGGAGCAAAGAAACCGCGACAGACTATCGCTATTTCCCGGAACCAGACTTACTACCAGTGCTGTTAACCGCTGAGTTCATCGAGGAAATTCAAGCTCAACTGCCTGAACTTCCCGGTACGAGAGCTCAGCGCTATCAAACCATGCACGAACTCAGCGCCTCGGACGCCGTGCTGTTGTCGCAAGATAGAAGGCTTGGCGATTACTTTGATGAGGTCTTAACTTTCAGCGGCAATGCCAAATCCGCCGCGAATTGGGTCCGGGGCGATCTTTTATCAAAGCTCAACGAACATGAGCTCGGCATTGCCGCTTGCCCGATCAGCCCAAAACATCTTGGCGAGATGATCCAACTCATCGATCAAGGGGTCATCTCAGGTAAGATTGCAAAAGAAGTTTTTGCCGCGCTCTGGTCGAAACAAACCGAATCGGCGGGCGATTACGTTGAGAAAAATCAGCTTGAGCAAGTGTCGGATGCGAGTGCCATCGAGCCCTTAATCGATGCTTTGATCGCCGAGAACCCGAAGCAAGCCGCGGATCTTCGAGCCGGTAAAGATAAACTGCTGGGGTTTTTCGTTGGCAAAGTGATGCAAGCGACCCAGGGCAAAGCCAACCCCAAACAGGTCAATGATCTTATCCGTCAAAAGCTATCAAAGGCTTAGCGGGCCCGTCTCATCGCACACGCTTAAGCGTCCGCATACGGACCCAGTAGGGTTATTCGTCGCGGCTGCCAAGTTCACGTTGATGCACTATGACGATGGACTTTCAAAGCCTTGAACAAACCGTCGAATGCGCTCAGCATTCACCCCCAAGTCGCTCTGCCCCACCCTGGAAACCGACCTCAGATCAATGAGCGTTTGGCCGCCTTCAGACCGAATCCGAACAATCAGGTCATCTTTAAACTGAAACCATTGCGTTGTGTCGGTCGCTTCAACCACGCCCAGTGCTGGATCCACATTAATAATCTCTAAACCCATCTGCCGAAGCACGGCTTCCGATTGCGCTACGCTTTCCGCAACCGTTAGTGAGGTCAGCAGGGTTTCAAGATCCGGATAAAATTCATCCTGCAGAGCTTCCATATCTTCAGCGGACCGCTCTGCGTCGCCATAGACCAAGTCATTGAGGGCATGAACCCGGCGTTTTTTGATTTCAAAAAACACGGGCGGGTCCATCGGATTCGTTGTGATATCGTGAATGGGCGGCACGCTATTGGCTTTTTGCATCTGTGGCAGAACAAAGCCGACCGGCACCAATGCCAGCACCGTCGCCACGAGCAGCGCGCCTCTATCTAGCGACTGTTTACGAACCAAGCCAGCAATCACCAAGCCAATAATGGCAAGTAAACACAAAGCGCCCCCAGCAAAAGCAATGGCAAAGCCGCCTAAGGCGGTCATCAAATCAAACAGGCCCGATCGATAGCCAAACGGGCTGCCTACCAAAATTAAAATCTGGCAAACCACAAACACTAAAATGACTTTTGTACTCGTCTTCATTACTCGACCCCTTTCCCTAAAACTGACGCCCTAACCCTTACGGACTAAAGCTGCTTGCATAAACTATCGTATCAAAGCGGCCTTGTTAAAACGGTCTTACAAACCCTAGCGAGCCGCCTCAGTGTTCCCACTTTTTTGCGCGTTCGCGTCGCACGCGGCAAATTTCTAACCCACTACTCGACCACTTTAACATGCCACGGTTCAAACCGAACCCCGGCTTGGTTTTGATCCGGATAGCGCAAGGTAACATAGGGCAGTCTCTGCATTTTGCGATAGACCTCTGAACGCGCGAAGGCGCGGGAGAAATTTTCTCCCGCCAATTGGGTGGAGCCAACGTCAAAATCGCCAGAGAAATGAAAGGAATAGCCCGGCGGC
>JABGWC010000255.1 GCA_018645765.1 Gammaproteobacteria bacterium
CGGCAACTCACTTGAGTTCGTCGAAAGTGCCCAAGCACCAAAGTAGCAGTTACCACGGGCCAGGGTGTTTTTCACGTAGGCCGCCGCAAGCTTGTGCTTTATGGCTTGATAGGTCGCAATCGGCCGACCAAAAGCAAAACGGCCCAAGGCATATTCTTTCGCCATATTGAGGGCGGTGTCGGCGCCGCCAACTTGCTCCCAAGCAAACAATACCGCTGCACGGTTATACAGCTGCTGCAATTGGATCCAGCCCGTGCCGGCGTCTCCGAGTAATTCAGCGCTCGCGCCCTCAAAGGTAATCGACGCATGAGACCGGCTGGGATCAAGGGTCGTCACCACCTGGCGCCGACAACCCGGCTGATTTAAATCAACCAGCGCAAGCACAGGGCCCGCATCACTGGTGGCGACAACGACTGCAAAATCAGCAACATCGCCATCGGCCACGGGTAATTTCACACCGGTTATCGCGCCCTGAGCGTACCGCGTTGTGAGCTTTGCCGCGGTTAAATGGCCGTTTGCCTCTGAGTCGGCAAGACAACCTATCACAGCACCGGAGGCCAGTTTTGGCAGCCAAGCGGCTTTTTGTGCGTCGGAACCGGCGGCCAATATGGCTTCTGTTGCAAGATAGACCGAAGACGAAAAGGGCAAAGGCGCCAAGCAGCGACCCAATTCTTCCGCGATCACCGACAGTTCAAGGTAGCTCAATCCAAGACCATCGTATTCCTCTGGAATCACTGTTGCCGTCCAGCCCATATCAACAACCTTCTGCCAGAGACCCTGATCAAAGGCCGCATCGCCATCCAAAACCGTTCGAACAGCCTGGGGAGGGCACTCGGCTTTTAAAAAAGACTGCGCCTGCTCCCGGAGCATGTTCTGCTCATCTGAAAATTCAAAATTCATGGTGCGTTATCCTCTCAACGTTATCGCGTTGTTTTTGAAACCGTGATCATTAACTGAGTCCGAGGTTTGCCCGCCCATTCTGGGCGCATTCGTTTGAGGCGCTAACAGGCTCACCGCCCGGACCGCTTCAAGGTATCACGATGTTGCCAGGTGTCCAACTAGATCCTCCTGGACGAATCTTGCTCGCAAGTTAGAACACAAAGATGCCGCGCAACGTCAAAAGGCAGCCCAAATCGTCGTGAACGACCCACCGGCTTATTAACCCATGGCAGAGAAGGGCGCGCCCAAAAACCAAGGCACGAATTCGCTGATCACTCCGCCGTCAATCCCGCCTGCTCGCCTCGCCGGTAAACCTCGCCACGTAATTGTGACCGTGAGCCTTAATCCGACGCCCAAAACCACAAGCCCCTAACGCCGATAATCACCTAACCGAGCATGACGGTAACCTTGGCTTTGATACAACGCATCCACCAGCGTCTGTCCACGCTCATTGAGTAAGATGCCCGCGCCCATTTGATTCATCACGTAACCAAAGGACAAGCCCAGTTCTGGCTCGGCAAACCCAAGGCTACCGCCAGCACCTGCATGACCAAAGGCCTTTGGCCCAAAAATCAAGCTCTCTAATGCGCCGCCGGGCCGGTCCAGGTTGTTCATCGTTTTCATGAACCCCCCGCTAAAGTGAGTCGGCATCATTAAAGTTCGATCGATGCCGCCTCTGACCGCGGTTTCAGCCATCACCTGAACTTGGTCAGGGCTCATAAACTGTTTGTCACGCGTCGCGCCCTGTTGGGCAAGCGGCGCGTACATTTTAGCCAAGCCCCGTGCATTGGTCAGTCCGCCGCCGGCACCAAATTCAGCAAGATAGCTTTCGGGCGCGTCCGCTTTGAAACCGCCGGTATTAAAATACGCTTTAGCTGGAATCGATTCTGGGTCTTTGATTAGGTGCTGGGTGAAGGCTGCCGGCGCCATGCCTCGTTGCGGCTTGAACCGCGCCAACTTTGCAACCCGATGATGCTCCGAGCTGGGTAGACCAATCCAAAAGGCCGCGCCCAGCGGCTCAGCAATCCATTGCCTAAAAAATGCCCCCAGGGACTGACCGGAAATTCGCCGAACGAGTTCACCCACCAACCAACCAAAGGTTGTCATTTGGTAACCATGCTCATGGCCAGGCGTCCAGAGTGGCGCCGCTTTCGCAAGGGTCTCGGTCATGAAATCCCAGTCCAAAAAAGCGCCAGGTTTTAAAGGGGTGTTCAGGGCGGGTAAACCGCTGGTATGGTTCAGCAGCATTGCAACCTGGGTGTCACCTTTTCCGGCTTGGTCGTACTCCGGCCAATACCGACTGACGGGGTCGGTAAGGGCAACTCGACCCTGATCAATTAAGAGATGCAAACACAAAGCCGTCGCCGCTTTGGTACAGGAGTGCACAACACAAAGGGTGTCCGGCGCCCAAGGCTTTTGACGGCCTTGATCGACAAAGCCCCCGGTAAGATCAACCAAAACCTGATCGCCCTGGACCAGCGCCAAGCTCGCACCCAGTTCTCCACGATCGGTAAAATTTTCAACAAATGCCGCGAGCAGTGCTTCAAACTCGGGCGCACACCAGCCTGAGATCACCCCCGTTGGTAGCTGTATTTGCCGTTCCATACCCGCTTGCCCTATCAACCCGCTTAAAACCAGCATACACGGAAGTCGGGACCCGCTACACTTGCGGCTTTTTAAGGAGGACTGCATTGACCGAGCAATTCGCACAAGGCAAAGGCTTTCTCGGATGGCGGATGGTCGGTGTGGCTTTTTTTGTCGACTTCATCGCGGTGGGGTTCTTTTTTTACTCCTACGGCGTCTTCTTCAAAGCCATCGCGGTTGAATTTGGTGACTCTCGGCTCGGCGTTGCGGTCGGGATTACCTTGACGCAAGGGGTTGGCGCCATCCTCGCCCCGATTCTTGGACGGGCCCTTGATCGCTACCCACTAAAGTTGATCATGGCCATTGGCGCTCTGTCGATGGGGACCGGCTTTCTCCTGCTGGGGGTGTCCTCAACCGCAATCCAGTTTTATTTGATCCTGAGCGTCTTTGTGGGGTTTGGTGCTGGCGCAATGGGCCAATTGGCCACGTCAAAATTGGTCAGCAACTGGTTTGTCTTAAAACGCGGTATGGCGCTGGGCATTGCCGCAACCGGCATTTCCCTCTCCGGCGTCATCATGCCCAATATTAGCGCCGCACTGATTACCAACTATGGTTGGCGAGAAGGATTCTTGTTCTATGGCGCGGTGACCATCATTTTAGTGGTTCCCTTAGTTCTGAAATTTGTGATCTCAAAGCCTGAAGAAATCGGACAGTTGCCCGACGGCGAAACCGAGATCACTCGTCTTCCCACGCGCAAACCGCCGCTAAAGACCCGTGAATTTTTAACCGATCGGAACTTTTGGATGCTGGTCATGGTGATCGGGCTTTTGTTTTGCATCCAATCCGGCACGCTGATCCACATGGTGCCGCAACTCACAGACCGTGGTTACACCCTTTATAGCGCGTCTTTCGTTGCCTCTTGCACGGCCGGCTTCGGTATTTTGGGTAAGTTAACCTTTGGCAACCTCGTGGATCGCTGGAACGTGCGCCATGCTTTGTGGCTTGGTATTGGCAGCCAAATTTTGGGTCAACTCATTATGCTGTTATTGCCCGGTTACACGCCTTTTTTGATTGGCGCCTGTTTTTTCGGCTTCGGTATGGGTGGGGTGGTCCCGATGCAGGGCGCCGTGGTCGGAGCGGCTTTTGGTCGCGCCTCATTCGGCCGCGTTTTAGGCGCAATGCGCCCCCCCATGGCCGTCATTCACCTGGCTGGCGTGCCCTTTGCGGGCTGGATCTACGACACAACCGGTGACTATACGGTGGCCTTTACCACCTTCATTGTGTTGTATCTGTTCGCTGCAGCCGCCGTCATGGGGATCTCGGTCAATACCAAAGCCAATCGCGTACTTAACTGATTGGATCAACCTTTGATCTTGCAAGCCGAATCCGGCGCCGAATCGTGATTCTCAACCAAACAAACGCAACAAAGGCAGTCACCGAAATACCCACCACACTGCCAATAAAAATTCCCCGGTAGCCGAACAGATAATTACCGATGAGCGCGAGTGGCACTGAGAGAAAAAGCATTTGCAACAATGAAATCATGAGGGGCGGCCCTGGCATGCCAAGCGCATTGAAACTCGACGTACTATTGGCCACAACCCCCATCAAGCCCATGCCCATTGGAATAATTAAAAGGTAAACGCTTGCTGCTTCAATCACCTCGGGATCATCGTTCACCAAGGCAATCAAGCGAGGCCCAAGCCAATACAAACAAGCAAAGGCAAAGAGCCCCCAACTCAAAGCAAAGATATTCGCGACCCGAAGAGCGCGTTGCACGCGTTCAAATAATCCTGCACCCCAATTTTGGCCTACGAACGGTGCAACGCTCATAGACAGCGCCCACATTACCATCGCCAACATGGTTTCAATCCGAGAGGCCACGCTAAATCCCGCAACAACCGCCGCGCCGTGGCCCGCGAGCAGCCGGGTGATGACCGTTAACGAAATCGGTGAGATCAAATTTGCTGCAATCGCCGGCAACCCAACATGCAAAATCGCCCGACTCGAACTGATGAAGCCGCCAAAGCTCCAAACCAACAATCGGTCCTTGGCGACATAATAGCCATACATCACAAAGCTAATACCGCGGGCGATCACAAAGGCGAGTGCGGCCCCGGTCAAGCCCATTCCTTCAAAGCCCTCAAAACCAAAAATTAAGGGCGGACCAATCGCGATTTGAATCACGGCGCCAACCGTCATTAGATAACTCGGTTTAACCGCGTCGCCTGCCGCGCGCATCAGAGACGAGCCTACCATCGCAATGGCAAAAAACGGCAACCCAATCAACCAGATCGTCATATAACCCCGCGCTAAGGCTTGGGCTTGTCGATCCGCGCCCAGCAATTCGAAAATTGGCGTCAAAAAAACAAAAACCAAGCCAGCAACCAGCGCTACAAACAGCAGCACGAGCACAAAACTATGGGTAATCAGTCGTCGCGCACGATCCCAATCGGCGGCGCCAATACTTCTTGCGACCACTGATGAGGCGCCAATACCCAGCCCCATGGTCATGCCTTGCAACGTCATGACCAGCGGAAACGTAAACCCTAATGCTGCAAGTTCCAAGGTGCCCACGCGACCAATATAGAGCGACTCCATAAGGTTTGCGCCCATCACCGCCACGAAGCCGAACAGCATAAAACCCGTTAACCGGACGAGATGCTCGGAAACCTCGCCCTCGGTCATTGCTCGAGCGGTGCTTGGCGGCGTCTTGGGCACCTCACTTCCTGTTGCTAGCTTGTTAATTTAAGGATCCTTTTACCGCGCAGGCCATACCGCCAGCATGCGGACTGTTGGGGTCGAAAAAAAGTTGCGCAAGACCAATCCCGGACGCTTCCGCCAAGGCACGGAGCCTATAGAGGCGACCGTCCTCTTTAACAATCGCGGGATCTCGCACTTGGCCTTGTCGGCCGTAGGCGAGGCTACGGAGCCAGAGCGAACTCACAGCGCCAATGCTCGCGCCAACACCTTCGCCTCAAGATTGCCGCCAGACGCAACAATGCCAATCTGGTCATCTTCAACATGAGCATCACGCTCTAAAAAGGCAGCAGCCAGGCTCGCCGCACCAGCGCCTTCTACCTCGTTATGGGTGTGTTTGGCCAGCGCTTGGATGGCGCCCAGAATGGCCGTCTCATCGACCGCCAGGATCCTGCTGACGCCTTTTTTTATCATGGCTAACGCCTGCGGATTCGCTAATCGAACCGCTAGTCCATCGGCGATGGAGTCTGCCGGCTCAGTCAAAATAGGCTCACCCGCATCCAGAGATCTCGGGTAGGTCTGAAAGGCATCGGCTACCACCCCGATAACGTCGACGGAATGGCCCAGCGCGGCCTTGGCAAACAGCACGCCGCAAATCCCGGAGCCCAGGCCGATCGGGACATAGATTTTCGTTAAAGCCGGCACCTTAGTTAAAAATTCATAAGCATAGGTTGCAACCCCCAGCACCAAATCCTTATGAAAAGAGGGCACTAAGTGAAGCCCCTCGGCTTCGGCGTAAACGCGCGCGTAGGCAACGCTTTCATCAAAGTCTTCACCGTACTCGATGAGCCGTGCACCCAGTGCGATCATCGCTCGGTTCTTGTCTGGATTATTGCCTTTTGGCACAACTATGACCGCCTTTAAACCCTGTCTTGACGCGGCAAAAGCAATGCTTTGCCCATGATTGCCCCGCGTCGCGGCACACAATCCCGTAACGATCTGGGTCTTTAGCAAGCGATCAACGTACACGAGCCCACCTCGGACTTTAAAAGCCCCCGTTGGCAAGTGGTTCTCGTGTTTAACCCAAAGCTTTGCGCCCAAAGCGTCATTCAAACCTGGCCATGCTATGACAGGCGTTGGCGGCAGCACCTCGTAGATCAATTGCGCCGCTTCGTTGAGTTGATTAAGCTTGCTATGATTCAATTAATGCGACATCCCTAGCTAACCGGGCTATACGTAAAATCCAAAGTTTGCCGAACGATTATCGGCCGCTGGAACGGGTCTCCGAAAAACAAGTCGGTCCCTCTTGCCGTTGCTGACTCATCCTGGATGGATCAAAAAATCAAACCATCACCACAGTCTAACACTCAGAAGATAAACCCAATGATCCTTGAAAACAATCAAGCCCTTGTACGCTTTTTTTTCCTGCTCATCCTTTTCACCCTAGCACCGGTTAGTGCGAGCACACTCAGTTCATTCTCGGTGCCGAATTCAGACTTTACAGCGCTCTCAAACCGCATCAACGCCATAGCGCCCTCGCGCCGAACGTTAGACCAAACCTTTCAGTTGGCGGTCGCAAGCTGGCGGTTGGGTCAGTTGAAAACAGCTCAAACCCTAACCGATCAGTTGATTAAAGCCGACTTTGAGCTCGGTGACAGCCTGTATTTAAAGGGTTTGATTCACCTCACCGAAGTGCAGCAGGTGAACGTCTTTAAAAAAATAGGGACTGCCAAAAAAGCACTCAAAGCTTGGGAGCAAGCGATTGAAGCAGATCCAAATCATATCTTGGCGTTATTCGCCGTGACCGCTTTTTATATTAATGCCCCCAGTTTTGCGGGTGGGGACCTGGACGCGGCCGCAGCCCGCTTGCCGCAGATTTTGGCGCTGGATCCTCAATACCATCAATTGGCCGCCGGACTCATCGCGGAAAAGCAGGACCAACCAGAACGCGCGGAGCAACTGCTTCGCGAGGCCCGCACTGATGGTCCGGATCAGGTCATTATGTTGTTTCAGCTAGGACAGTTTTATTATCGAGGGGATGACTACAACCGCGCAGTACAGACATTTGAAAGGCTCCAAGACTATCCGCTGCGTTGGCACCATCCAGTCCCATCGATGATCCATCTGATGCGCGGGATGGCGTTAAAAAAGCAAGGGGACTTGCAAGCAAGCCGAGCAATGCTTGAAACCGTGCGCGAGGGTGCCCAAAACCCCAGCTTGAAGGCCTGGGCAGAAAAAGAGCTTGCTGGGTTCTAACCGTTTGCTTTAGCTGGTTTTTACGGCATGGATCGGGGGTAACACGCATCCGTTTACCGCGTCATGCGAACTCGCGTTTGGCTTAATCCGTTGCAATCGTCGTGAGCGCAGAAAAATCTAAATCATAGACGTTCCAGGGGTTGGCTCTAACGCGCTCATCCAGCATGACCGCATCGTCTCCGACCAAGATACGCCATTGATTCGCGCGCACTCCCGCTAAAATAACAGCTGCTGCGTCGCTTGCCGACATGGGCGCGTTGTCACGAAAGTCTGTGCCACGTTTATGCATCGCCTCACGCAATTGATCGTCGCTCAAGTTCATCATCACCTCAGTCATCGGCCCAGGCTGCTTCATCAACCGCTCTCGCACTAAAAGCACTTCGTCCGCGCTCATGTCTAAGGGCGGCGTGTGACCCAATATTTTTCCGGAATTAATCGCAATGGAGGTACCGATATGGCCGGGCATTACCACAGACACCTGAATATGCGGCGCATTCAGACGCAGATCGTTAATCAAGGCTTCGGAAAAGCCCTTTACAGCAAACTTGGCTGCGGCATAAGCAGTATGCGGCACGGTCGGGCCAAGCGATGCCCAAAAGCCGTTAATACTACTCGTGTTCACAATATGGCCTTCGTCACTCTTAAGCAGCATCGGTAAAAAAGCGCGACAACCGTAGTAGACGCCATACCAACATACCGCAAAAGTTTTTTCCCACTCATCGCGATCACCAGCAACAAAGCCGCCACCACCGCCAATGCCCGCATTGTTAAACAACAAATGAATCGACTCGCCGTGGATGCTGGCAACCTCCTGCTGAAACCGCAGGAGATCGGCCTCAATCGACACGTCACAGAGATGGGTTGAGACTCTAACGTCACTCAGCGCGTTGCAAAGCGATTTGGTTTCTTGCATCGCATCCTCTGAGACATCACACAACGCGATATGGCAATTCGCTGCGGCTAAAGCCTCGCAGAGCGCCCGGCCCATACCGGTCCCACCCCCTGTGACGACCGCAACTTTTCCAGAAAAATCGTCCATAACCACTCCTTTTTACGCCTCGCCTGCGTCCTGATTGAGATAATGATTTGGCTTAAAGTGAAGCAGCGCCGCTAAGCCAATAAAAGGCGTTGCGGCGATTAACCCTTGCACGATACCTGCCCCACGGCTGTCGAGCATCGCCCAAAGCAGCATGCTCAAAGCAACTTGCAAAACATAAAGGCTAATCCAAGGCCGTAACCAGGCTTTTTGATGGAGGAGGCCATAAGCACCTAAGGCATAGATTAACCAGTGCACAACACCCCCGAGCTTTGCAGACCACCCTGTGAACATCAGCCCAAACCAAACTTCTTGGTCTTGGGCAAGCGGCTTGAAGAAAAGATCAAATGGCAGGTACACGATGGTCATGTAAAGACAGAACGCGAGGAGGGCATTCGCCCACCAAGCGCGTTGTTTTATGTTTTTGATAAACCCACTGATCATCGCCATGGCTGACCTGCCTTGCTGTCTTGTTGCGTCCTTGCGACTCTATCATGTCGAGGCGTCGGCGCAACAAGCTCAGCTTGCTGAGTCCAGCAATGGCCAAAGTGGCTTAACGCTCGATAAAGCTCTTGAGCTGTTCTGATCGAGCCGGGTGGCGCAGCTTTCTGAGCGCTTTTGCTTCGATTTGACGAATGCGTTCTCGTGTTACCGAGAACTGCCGGCCGACTTCTTCAAGTGTGTGGTCGGTATTCATATCAATTCCAAAGCGCATACGCAGAACCTTCGCTTCGCGTTCCGTGAGCGCCGTTAACACATCATTCGTGGTTTCTCGAAGCCCTTCCTCTGCAGCATGATCAAGTGGCGACTCAACCGAGGTATCACTCACCAGATTCCATATCGTTGAATCATCGTCATCGCCCACTGGCGTTTCTAAAGAAATGGGCTGCTTGGCCACATCTAACGCTTTGATCACTTTATCTTGGGGCAATTCCATCTTAATGCTGAGTTCTTCAATCGTCGCTGGACGACCTAACTCCTGCAGCAGTTGACGGCTCAAACGATTAATCTTGTTAACCGTTTCCATCATGTGAACAGGCACCCGAATGGTGCGCGCCAAATCGGAAATGCTTCGTGTGATGGCTTGACGGATCCACCAGGTTGCATAGGTTGAAAACTTGAAGCCGCGGCGATATTCAAACTTATCAACCGCTTTCATGAGCCCGATGTTGCCTTCTTGAATCAGATCCAAAAAGTGCAAGCCGCGGTTGGTATATTTCTTGGCGATGGAGATTACGAGCCGCAGATTCGCCTCGATCATATCTTTCTTGGCAAAGCGCATAACATTGATCGCGGACTGGAGTGCTTTATTCGTTTCTTTAATCTCTGGGACACTCAACCCGCGCTCGTCGGCAACCCGCCGCATCGTCTTGACGGCATGACGCAGTGAAACTCGGTTCGCTTTGATCTTATTAGCCCAGGATTCGCCAGATTTCTCAAGGCTATCAACAAAGGCGACATCAGTCTGACACACACCGTAACGCTCGAGGAATACTGCTGTTGGGATGCCACACTTTGACACGCACAACTGACGAATGGTTT
The DNA here is from genome assembly GCA_018645765.1 of Gammaproteobacteria bacterium. Lineage (GTDB taxonomy): Bacteria > Pseudomonadota > Gammaproteobacteria > Pseudomonadales > Azotimanducaceae > UBA9926. Next base: position 10,058 of record JABGWC010000255.1, read on the forward strand.
TCTCTTGCTCACGGATCAAGGCCATGTCGGATTGAACCATCGCAACAATCGGGTCCATCATGGCAGGGACCAACTTCAGCAACGAAAAAACATCTTGAAGCTTTGACAGGCCTGCTTGGTACTTCGGTGATCCCCGCTCGTGTTTGGCTGCCAATCGTCCAAGCGCCTTATGAGTTTTCGCAAGCGCCGCGAAGCGCGCAGAAACCATTTCCGGATCTGGGCCGTTATGCGTTTCTGTTTCACTCTCTTCGAATTGCCCGCTTGATTTTGCTTCAGCAATAAGAGACGTATCTGGAATTTCGGTTTCAGGATCTAAAAAGCCTGCAATGATCGACGACACGTCCAGAATGACGTTGGGATCTTCTTGATTAGCCAACAGTCTATCGTAGGCCGCTAAGATGTGCTCAACCGGGCCAGGGTAGGACGCGAGCACGCGCATCGCTTCGCGGATACCATCCTCGATTCGCTTAGCAATCACAATTTCGCCTTCGCGCGTCAGCAGGGGTACGGTCCCCATTTCCCGCATGTACATCCGGACGGGATCCATGGTCTTTCCCGCAGCATCGCTAATGTTCAGCAGCGATTCTTCTGAAAGCGTTTCTTCTGATTCGGATTTCAGATCGGCAAGATCCTTCGGCGCCACTTCGCAAATAACGACGTTCAAATCGGCGAACGCTTGGCAGATGTTGTCGAATTCTTCCGAGCCTAATATTCTGTCAGGCAACGATTCGGTTAAGGTGTCGAACGTTAGATAACCTTGCTCTCGGCCTTTTTCGATCAGCGATTTTAGAACAGACTCAAGGTTTTCGACCTCATCATCCGCCTCGGTTGCTAACACAATTCTGCTGGTCAGAATTTCCAGCGCATCCATATCATCAGCGGAACTATTCTCAATTGCGTCGCTTTCGATTATCGAATCGAAGTCACCTTCAGTCGTGTTATTTGCCATGTAACGCGTTCTCCATGATTGAAATTATTCTGGCGGCTCGATTGGGGCCGCATCGATTTCTATTTAAGCTCTTTATTCAAACTCTTTAATTGATGCTCACTATCCGTGTTATCGGTTTACCTGTGCTGTCTTGACCAGCACCTTTTTGAATCGAAACCAGTTTGAGCACACGCTTTCTCAACAAACGCAGATCAATGAGCATCAGATACACTGAAACAGTGTCCCGCGGGCCATTTTTCACCCACTACCAATCTATTTCCGTCGCTTTAACCCAAGCCTTACCCGGTTATAGCCGAACTCGGCTATCCGCCAATTACCCAACGCTACGTCCGAGTCGTTCATAGCAACACCCGCAAGGCACATCTTATCGATGTATCCTCTAACCAACCGGTCCACTTACCAACGTATGTTCTTTTCAACGTTTGTTCTTATCAACGTATGTTCTTACAGATGTATCAGCAGGGCGCTGATGAGACTGAACCGATGCGCTAGGGGGTCGGATGGTTGGAAAAAACCAGATGCCCGCACCACTGTCGTAAGACCCAATCAACTGATTCCCATCGCTTGAAACTGGATTATACCATCGAATGCTCGCAAGATCCTGTTTTAGAGCTGTTTTTCGGATCCTCGGTCGGACGGCCTCGACCCTATATTCGACCCTACCGGTTATGCCATGGGCTCGAAGAACGGGTCAAGAAACATCGCGCAAACTATTCACCACGTTCGACCAAACTAAGATGGGCGATTCAAATTGAGATAGTTTGGATAAAATTCATGTGCTTACGATTGATAACTCTATGTCAAGTCACTTTCAGAGGAGGAACCTCCACTTTTGATCCCTATCAATATCCAGAATTGATCCGTATATTCCCCTTCCTCGCTAGCGTCAGCTGGATGCTTTAATATATTCTCCTCGGCAGGATGGATACGCATCCGGCTGCGCTAGCTGAGACCAAACCCCGCCCCTACCCATCATGCACGTTTGTATTGATCGTTATCATTCACCAGCGCAATCCGTTACCGATACGTCAGGCGCCGTTTCTAAGGCAACTGGTTCAATGACTCGGCGAGTAACGCTTCAAAACCATAAGTCCTATCCCCAATCACTAGGAAATTTGGGTTGAGCAATCCTGCTTTGGTGTTGTACTGCAGAGGCTGAAAGTGGGTGTTAAAAACGTCGCCACCTGCTGCAGTGACCACTGCATGCGCCGCGGCGGTGTCCCACTCTGAGGTCGGCGCGAGCCGAGGATAGAAGTCGGCCTTGCCTTCTGCCACCAAACAAAGCTTCAAGGAACTGCCCATGCTGGTCAGTGAAACCGTTTCGAAGGCCCCATCCAATGCTTGTAGCACCGTCTTAAGCGCGTCAGAACCGTGGCGACGGCTCGCAACCACCGTTAAGGCAGCCGATGAGACCGATCGAGTCCGCATCACTTGTTCGCTGTCACCCATGATTTTCCAGGCCGTGCCGGCCAGCACATCACCCACGTAGGTTGTTGATGTAACCGGAACATGAACGACCCCAAAAATGGGTTTATGCGCCGAAATCAAAGCGATGTTCACCGTGAATTCACCATTTCGCTCAATGAATTCTTTCGTGCCATCTAATGGGTCGACTAAAAAATATCGGTCCCAGCTGGATCGCGTTTCAAAATCGATCGCGACGCTTTCTTCGGACAATACGGGAATATCTGGAAATTGACGCTCGAGTTCGGCAACAATGAGGCGATGTGCTGCCAAATCTGCCAACGTTAAAGGTGACTCATCCTGCTTTATTTCGACGCCAAAATCGGCGGTATTATAGATGCTCAGAATTTCCAAACCCGCTTGTCGGGCGATTTCTATAAGGGCTTCGCGCATGATGACTCCTGATCAACAACTATCGTTAGGTTACACTGCCTCCTACCGATTTGACCAACCGATCGAAAGGCTCAGATGAATCTGCTTAATTTCGACAGCGTACTCCTAGATATGGATGGCACCCTGCTGGACGGTCACTTTGATGATCTTTTCTGGAATGATTGGGTTGCCAAAGCCTATGCCGCAAAAAATGGACTGGCTCTGAACCATGCCAGACAACAGGTTCAAAGCGAGCTGCACGCCGTTGCCGGTCAAATCGCCTGGTACGATTTTGATCGATGGGCTGATCACTTCGGCCTCGACCTAGAATCACTGCAAGAAAGCGGCCGGTCCCTCATCCAGTGTCGACCGGGGACCCTTGCTTTAATGGATTACCTAACCGACCACAACATGCCAATGATCCTAGCAACCAATGCCCACCCCAAAGTGTTAGCCTTTAAGCTCAAGGCAATCCAAGCTAAACACCCGCCATTTACAGCCTACTTTTCTGACATCATCACGAGCCACAGCTTCGGCTCACCAAAGGAGGCGCTAGGCTTCTGGCAGCAGTTCACCGAACAAACCGGGATCAATCCGGCACGCACCGCGTTAATCGATGATAATGCCAAGGTTCTGGATGCGGCAAAGGCGTACGGGATCGCTGGGCTGATCGCAATCAGCCAACCCAATTCAAATCAGCCGCCACGGCCGCTACTGGGTTACGAAAACGTGTGCTACTTGAACGAACTCATCACGGGATAACGCCAAATGATTCGAACTGACAAATGGCTTTGGGCCGCCCGATTTTATAAGACCCGAGCCCAAGCCAAAGAAGCCGTCGATGGCGGCAAGGTTAAAGTGAACGGCGCCCGCACGAAGCCAGCTAAAGAAATCAAGATCAATGACTTGGTCGAATTCAAAGCCGGATGGGATGATCGCGCGGTCTTAGTCACAGCCCTGTCTGATATTCGCCGGGGCGCCGCCGAGGCGGCGCGGCTCTTTGCGGAAACCGAAGCCAGTTTGCAAAACCGAGAAAACGCCCGACTCAAACGCGCGAGTCTTGGCCCCATGCCAAAAGGTGAGCGCCCAACCAAAAGAGATCGGCGTCAGATCCACCGATTGGTTTCACGGCCAGATTCCTAGGCCGACGCCATAACGAAAAGCGCGTTTATTTTTGCCCAGGGTCAGTGATATGCTCGGCGCTGACTCAGGCTCCCCTGGTCAAGTGTGCAATCCTGAAATCGATGAATCATCCCAATGCATCATCTGATAGGCCATCTTAAGGAATCGTTATCATGGCGGCTGATTTGCTAAAACAACTCGCAAATGCGGACAATGCTCAGGAAACGCTTACGTTTCAACGCGGCATTGAGCGAGAACTCCTCAGGACGACCCAGCAAGGCGCGCTGGCGCTGACACAACACCCAAACGTGCTCGGCGCAAAGTTAACGCATCCTTCAATCACAACTGATTTTTCAGAATCTCAGCTGGAATTAATCACGCCAGTACACCCTTCAACTGAGACGGTTTTGGCAGACCTAGGCCAGATTCATCAGTGGACCGCACAAAACCTGAGCGATGAACGGCTCTGGCCCGGAAGCATGCCTTGCCGGTTGCCGGAAGAACATGCCATCCCGCTTGCCTACTACGGCGACTCTAACCTCGGTCGACTCAAAACGACCTACCGACATGGGCTCGGCATTCGATACAACCGAACGATGCAAACGATTTGCGCCGTGCATTATAACTTCTCGTTTAACCAACCGTTTTTTGACAGATTGCATCAAGTAGCCGGATCACAGCCATTGAGCCCAGCGGCCAAGCAGACCTATCGCTCAGAGCAGTACTTTGGCTTAATGCGTAACTTTCGAAGCCTTGCTTGGTTGCCAGCCTATCTGTTCGGCGCATCGCCTGCAGTTGACCAAAGTTTTGTAAGAAACCAGCAACACGATCTGTTGCCATTGGGCGATCAGACCTTTTACAAACCCTATGCCACCAGTTTGCGATCTGGCGGATTGGGCTACCAAAGCTCGACCCAGACCGAGCTTTTAAACGTCTGCTACAACAGCTTAGAGAACTACACTGCGACACTGCGCCATGGCATCACAACTCAATTCGGGCCCTATCAGGCCCTCGAACAACATAAAACCACTCAGTTTGCACAGGTTAATACCAATATCCTACAGTCTGAAGCGGAGTTTTATTCCTCTGTCCGGGCCAAATCAAACCCACCGCCGGGCCAGAATTTTTTAAAGCACCTCGATGAGACTGGGGTTGGTTATATTGAAGTTCGCATGCTGGACATCAACCCCTACCTACCCCTTGGGGTGAGCGCAGATCAGCTGAATTTTATGGATTTGTTGCTCTTGCACTGCATGCTAACCCCAAGCCCGGAACACGATGAGAGCCTCTGCCAGGAAGCCGTCCGAAACTTTACGCGGGCAACTGAGGCCGGACGCAAGCCGGGACTGATCTTAGACAACAAGGCGCAGCCGATTATCCTTCAAGCGTGGGCTCGAAAGCTGTTTGAGGCGCTGTATGAACTTGCCGATATTCTTGATCCCCTGCATCAGACGACGCGCTATAAGGCCTGCCTTGATGCGCTCATCGAGCGGGTAGACGATCCAGACATGACCCCGAGTGGTCAAATTATAAAGGACCTGATGAGCCAGTCAGTCAGCCTCATCGATCATCACCTTCAATTGAGTCGGCGTCACCATCAAGACTTTATGACCCAACCCATTGAGGCGGCGGTCAGCCAAACATTCGAGGAAGTCGCAGCGCAATCAAGACGCGATTTTGATCAGATACCAGCCAATCGTGATGAAGATTTCTCCGAATTTCTCGCGAACTATCACAAGGCCTATGAATAAGCCTTGTGAACCACTTAGCGCATCTATTGTTGTCCGGAAACAATGACCAGTGCCTTTTAGGCGGATTTCTGGGCGACTTTGTTAAAGGCCTACAGACCGGCGTCCGCCCGGCGGCCATCGAGCAAGGGATTAGCCTGCACCGTGCAATCGATGCCTACACCGATCAACATCCAACCGTTACCGCGTGTCGTCTCGCGCTGCCAAAAGACTTGAGACGGGTCTCGGGGATCGTCACCGATATTGCGTTCGACCACTTCTTGGCGAAGACCTTCACGCACTATCATCCTCAAAGTCTGCAGCGGTTTGATCGACTCGCCTTCGAGCGCCTCTTAAAGCCCGAACACATTGATTTCTTCCCTGAGCAGGCCCTTTTAACCTGCCGGCGCATGCGTGACTTTAAAAGCCTATTGCGGACTCAGGACGAGGACTTTATCGATCGCAGTCTGATCCATATCGGGCGCCGACTTCGCAGCGGCGAGCAGTTTTTTAACTCAGAAACACTCCCTAGGATCACTTCTGCTTTACCATTTATCGAAGCAAGCTTTCCAGAATTCTTTGCTTGCCTACAGGGGTTTGTGGACAATTGGTTAACGCATTATGACCCCGCAACACGCGCTGTGATTCGAGGCAAAACTCAAAGGATGAAGGAATAACCCGGCATGCCGATATTGACCCAACGACGTTTACTCATCGCCTTGAGTGCTAGCAGTTTGCTGCTGATTTTGATTGCCCTCATGATGGAGCACTATTTGTACTTAGAGCCCTGTCCGCTGTGTATTTTTCAACGGGTCGGGATTATCTCAGCGGGTTGCCTTGCTGCATTGGCCGCGCTGCATTATCCAGCTCAGCTTGGCATGCGGGTCTACGCAAGTCTTATTGTTACGTCTTTTCTTGCAAGCACGGGTCTCGCCCTCAGACAACTATGGCTTCAGAGCTTGCCAGAGGATCAAGTCCCCGCGTGTGGGCCAAGCCTTGAGTATTTGATCGATGTTCTGCCGTTTACAGATGTTTTGGCAATTGTTCTCAACGGGGATGGGAGCTGCGCTGAAGTCGCCTGGTCTTTATTGGGCCTATCGATCCCTGCTTGGGTCGTGGTTGCTTGCATTCCTTTGATCCTAGTCAGTCTTCAGCTTTATCGTGCCCCGAGAACAACGTCCTAATCAAAATGTACGGGTTTTAAGCGAGGCTATCCGCGCGAGTGTTACACTGGGCGTTTGGGTCACGCGCTAATGCTCTCTTTTCAGAATATGAGTCTTCGTCGAAATGGCGAGCTACTCATTGAACAACTCGCATTAACCATCTATCAGGGCCAGAAAGTTGGCTTGGTGGGGGCCAATGGCATTGGCAAAACCAGCCTGTTTAAATTAATTCTGGGTGAACTCGAAGCCGATATCGGTCAGCTTGACCTCTCTGCAGGCATCCGGATTGCCCACATGGCGCAGGAAATTCCAGGGGCGGATGTCACCGCCTTGGAATACGTGGTTTCAGGAGACTCCGACCTGATTGCCGTCAAAGCGCGACTTGCCCAGGCCGAACAAAACGCCCAGTTCGACAAAGTTGCCCAACTCTTTGAAGAAATTAAAGACCTAGATGGCTTTAGTGCTGAGGCGCGGGCCGAGCAGCTCTTGGTTGGCCTTGGATTTAGTGAAACAACCTTTGAAAACCCGCTGAAAAGCTTTTCCGGTGGATGGCGCGTGCGCCTTAATTTAGCCAGAACGCTCATGAAGCCTTCTGACTTATTGCTATTAGATGAACCAACGAACCATTTGGATTTAGACGCAATTTTCTGGCTTGCGTCTTGGATTCAAGCTTATCAGGGCACCCTCATATTGATCTCCCATGACCGGGAATTCTTAGATGATTGCGTCTTGCATATCGCTTACATGGCTAATCAAAAGGTTACGCTGTATTCCGGCAACTACTCAGCCTTTGAAACCCTGCGAGCCGAGCAACTGATCGATCAAGCGCGGCAATTTGAGAAACAACAAAAATCCATTCATCACATGGAAGATTTTATCCGGCGATTCCGGTACAAGGAAAGCAAGGCCCGGCAGGCGCAAAGCCGAATTAAAGCCCTGGAGCGCCTAACCCGAGTTGAGGCGGTTCATGAAGCATCACCCTTCCGATTTAGTATTCGCGAAGCCAGCAGGCAATCGGACCCGCTGCTGCAGCTTCGCAACGCCAACCTTGGCTACACGGATCCTATTCTGAGCGACCTTAACTTAAGCTTTTCCCCGGGGGATCGCTTTGGTCTGTTAGGGGTTAACGGCGCCGGCAAATCCACACTTGTGAAATCGCTTGAGGGTACCTTGCCACTAATTGATGGCGAGCGGACGGAAGGGCTACACCTCAAGACGGGTTATTTCTCACAGCATCAAGTCGATGATTTAGACCTGGAAAGATGCCCCTTAGAACACCTCCAACAACTCGATCCAAAGGCCAACGAATTGAAACTCAGAACCTTTTTAGGAGGATTCAATTTTCAAGGTGAGCAAGTCGAAACCAAAGCCGCAAACTTTTCAGGCGGTGAAAAAGCGCGACTGGCCCTAGCCATTGTTTCCTTTCAACAACCCAATTTACTCTTGCTGGACGAACCCACCAATCACCTCGACATGCAAATGCGACAAGCACTGGCCACTGCCATGAACACCTTTGAGGGTGCTATTTTGGTGATTTCCCATGATCGGTATCTATTGAGCAGCACAGTCGATAGTTTCTTGCTAATCCGTGATGGACGCATCCAACCCTTTGAAGGCACGCTGTCGGACTATCGCCTTGGGTTAGAGGCAAAGCCGGTGGTCACCGATCACGCAACCGAGACGGTCACTGAGGCCGGCCTCGGCCCGGCCGTTGCAACCCGCAGCGCACCGGTTGTGCCAGCGCCGAAAGCAGACCACAAACGACAGCGACAAATTGCCACCCGCATCAAAACGATTGAGACTCGACTGGCCCGCTTAAGTGAAAAAATGACTGAGGCCGAGCAGGCATTGTCCGACCCAAAGCACTATAGCGACCCAGACAGCCCAACGCTGCAAGGTCTATTGCGCGAACGCGTGTCGCTTCAGAGCCAAATTGACGACTTCGAGGAGGAATGGTTGCGCCTCGAATCAGAACGAGAGGGTCTGAGTTAGCCGCGCGACGAGGCGACAAAAACAGCAAAGTCCTTCATGCCACAGCCCAGACTGTTCTATACTTTTGACCGAGGAGACCCGCCATGACCAGACACTTTCCAATGACCCGACCTCGGCGTTTGCGTAGCGATGATTTCAGTCGCCGTTTGGTTAGAGAAACAACGCTCACGCCCTCAGATCTAATTTACCCAACCTTTGTGATCGAAGGCACCAATCAAACGCAAAGCATCCAAAGCATGCCGGGCGTGACGCGGAAAACGATTGATTTATTTTTAGAGGATGCCTGGCAAGCAGCTGAGTTGGGAATCCCGCTCATCGCGCTCTTTCCGGTTGTTCCGGGAGAACGCAAATCCCTTACCGCAGAAGAAAGCTATCGCAGTGACGGCCTGGTTCAGACTGCCATAAGGGCGCTCAAAGAAGCAGAGATTAATATCGGTGTCATGGCGGATGTCGCCTTGGATCCCTATACCAGTCATGGCCAGGATGGGGTGATCGATGATTCAGGCTATGTGATGAATGATGAGACGGTTTCAGTCCTGGTGCAGCAAGCGCTCTCTCAGGCTGAAGCCGGCGTTGATGTGATTGCACCGTCCGACATGATGGATGGTCGTATTGGCGCCATTCGACAAGCCCTAGAGGCCAACGGCCACACTAATACCAAAATCATGGCGTATTCAGCGAAGTACGCATCAAACTATTACGGCCCCTTTCGGGAAGCCGTCGGATCCGCCGCAAATTTTGGCAAGAGTAATAAGAGTACTTATCAAATGGACCCTGGCAATCGCTTGGAGGCCTTAACCGAGGTTGAGCTCGATCTGAGCGAAGGCGCAGACATGGTCATGGTAAAACCTGGGATGCCTTACCTTGATGTCCTACACAGCGTAAAACAGGCGTTCGGCGTTCCCACCATGGTGTATCAAGTTAGCGGCGAATATGCGATGCACATGGCCGCCATTGAAAACGGTTGGCTAAGTGATTCGGTCATTATTGAATCGCTGACCTGCATGAAGCGGGCTGGCGCAGATGGCATCCTGACCTATTTTGCGAAAACCGCGGCCGCCTCATTGGGTAAAAACGAAGGGTCATAAGCGGCTTGGGGCCCAAATCTTACCCCGTTCGTCAAATATCTAGTCGCGCGATGCATCACCAGAAAGGACTCTGCTAATTGATTGGCAGAAAAAGTCCTGACAATTGATTGACAGCAAAGGCCCTGACAATTGATTGCCAAAAAACAGCTGAACCCTTACGATAGACTCTGCTTTTTCAACA
>JABGWC010000107.1 GCA_018645765.1 Gammaproteobacteria bacterium
CTTGCAGACGGATCGGCTTAAGGTGATGTCCCAAACCAGTGTCGAGGCCATTGCTGCGGTTTGGGATCAGGAGCGTCCCAATGTGCTGGTGATCGACTCGATTCAGGTGATGCAAAGCGACTTGATCGAATCGGCGCCAGGCAGCGTGACCCAAGTCAGAGAGACGGCCGCACAACTGATTCAAAAAGCAAAACAAACGGGCACGATCTTAATCCTTGTTGGTCATGTCACCAAAGACGGGAATCTTGCGGGACCGCGAGTACTCGAACACATGATTGACTCTTTTTTGATGTTAGAAGGCGATGCAGATGGGCGATACCGCACCCTCCGATCGATTAAAAACCGCTTTGGGGCAGTGAACGAATTGGGTATTTTTGCCATGACGGATCAGGGGCTTAAGGATGTTGCAAACCCCTCCGCGATTTTTCTTAATCGGGCGGAAATCGATACCCCAGGCAGTATTGTGATGGCGATATGGGAGGGTACCCGGCCGTTACTGGTCGAGGCGCAAGCACTGGTTGACCAGAGTGCTTTTTCGAATCCGCGCCGGATTGCGGTGGGGTTCGAGCAAAACCGTTTGGCCATGCTGCTTGCGGTTCTGAGCCGGCATGGTGGCCTTCAAGTTGCTGACCAGGATGTTTATATCAACGCCGTTGGCGGCATCCGAGTCGATGAAACCAGTAGCGACCTCGCCGTTTTGATGGCGGTGGTTTCGAGCTTTCGCAACCGCGCATTGCCGCGAGATTTAATTTGTTTTGGTGAGGTTGGGCTCAGTGGTGAGATCCGGCCTGTTCCCAATGGCCAGGAGCGGTTGCGTGAGGCCGCCAAACACGGCTTCACCCGAGGGCTGGTTCCAAAAGGGAACTACCCCAAGCAGCCTATCAAGGGCATGGAACTCAAAGCGGTTAGCCAGTTGTCAGAAGCCTTGTCAGCCGCCGAGGACTGGTTATAACTAAGTCGCGAGTTTTTTATACCGCACCCGGGTCGGCGCAAAGTCATTGCCTAAGCGCTTTTTACGATCCGCTTCGTACTCAGAATAATTGCCTTCAAAGAAATTCGCTTGGCTGTCACCCTCAAACGCCAGAATATGAGTCGCGATGCGATCTAGAAACCAACGGTCGTGTGAGATCACCATGATTGCGCCGGGATAGGTTTCAATAGCAGACTCTAGCGCTCGCAGGGTTTCGACATCGAGGTCGTTGGTCGGTTCGTCGAGCAGCAAGAAGTTGGCGCCAATTTTGAGCAGTTTGGCTAGATGGACCCGGTTACGTTCCCCGCCCGAAAGGTCTTTCACCAGTTTTTGCTGGTCTGCGCCTTTAAAGTTAAAGCGGCCGACATAGGATCGAGAGGGGGTCTCATATTTACCAATCCGTATAATTTCGTTGCCTTCAGAAATTTCTTCCCAAACCGTGTGGTCGTCGTTGAGCGAGTCCCGACTTTGGTCGACAAAACCAAGTTGTACGGTTGAGCCCAGCGTAATCGTGCCGGTGTCGGGTTGATCTTGGCCACTGATCATGCGAAATAGGGTGGACTTACCGGCGCCGTTACCGCCGATGATGCCAACGATACTACCCTTTGGTAGGGTCAAGCTTAGATCGTTGATGAGTAATCGGTCTTCGAACCCTTTTGAAACATTGTTGATCTCAAGCACCTGGTCACCGAGTCTGGGGCCGGGTGGAATGTATAGCTCTTGGGTTTCGTTTCGGGACTGGAACTCAAGTGAATTGAGCTCTTCAAATCGAGACAGGCGAGCCTGATTTTTTGCTTGCCGGGCTTTGGGCTGTGAGCGTACCCACTCGAGCTCGGCTTTGATGGTTTTCTGGCGGGCTTGCTCTTGACGTTGCTCGGTTGCGAGGCGTTTTTCTTTGGCTTCAAGCCAAGCGGAATAATTACCCTCATAAGGAATGCCGTGCCCTCGGTCGAGTTCCAGAATCCAACCTGCGGCATTGTCTAAAAAGTATCGGTCGTGGGTAATAGCGACTACGGTGCCGGGAAATTCGGTGAGAAACTGCTCAAGCCAGCCCACGCTTTCAGCATCAAGGTGGTTGGTGGGTTCGTCCAGTAACAACATGTCCGGGTTGGACAAAAGCAGGCGGCAGAGCGCAACCCGTCGTTTTTCGCCGCCCGAGAGCGTGTCGACACTGCTCGTAAAGGCTGGCAGTCTTAGGGCATCGGCCGCAACTTCGATTTTGCGTTCAAGGTCCCAGCCGTCCACTGCATCTATTTTTAATTGCAATGCGCCTTGGCGGTCTAGGAGTTCGGTCATTTCTTCATCCGTCATGGGCTCAGCGAATCGGTCGCTAATGGCGTTGAATTCATCCATCAAATCTTTGATTTCGCGGACACCGTCCTCAACGTTACCGAGGACGTCTTTGTTTGAGTCCAATTCAGGCTCTTGCGGTAAATAGCCTATTCTGAGTTCGGGCTGGGGTCGCGCTTCGCCTAAATGTTCTTGGTCGAGTCCGGCCATGATGCGCAGAAGGCTAGACTTGCCAGAGCCGTTCAGGCCTAGCACGCCGATCTTTGCGCCTGGAAAAAACGATAACGAAATGTCTTTTAGAATAATGCGATTGGGGGGGACAACTTTGCCCACGCGAGACATTGTGAAAACGTATTGTGCCATTGGTAAATCCCTTAAAGGTTCAGACGGAAACGTGATTTAAGGCGAGTCGGGGGCCCTGTTCATTACAATGCCCGGCGGGTCACCAAGCATCGGGGCGTTTCCCTAGCTCCTTAATTGTCGCATAGTTTGAGGGTATTTTATGGATGTCTTGTTGTTGCCCACAAGCATTTGGTGACCCCGACATTTCAGCGCTCGACACAAGCGTGTTTGACGCGCTTTATGATTTAGTTTTGCTTCGCCGACAACGCTCTGAGCAATATTGAACGTTTGCCCAGTTTTTGCGCCATTTTTTTCGCCAGGCAAAAACAAGACCGCAGTGCACGCAGATCTTCGTGGGTAATTGAGTCTTGTGGTGGGTCATACGAAGTTGTCCTGGGTGGTTCGTGTTTTAAAAGAAAACACGTTCAATTACCACACCCCAGGTCCGTTTTCGCGGGGGCTTAACTGGCTGCAAAGCGGGCAGTTTGTACAATAGGTTGGCGTCGTCGTCGAAGATCTGAAAAAAACGGTCCTAGGGGTTAATCCTGTTGGGCACTAAGCGTCGTTTTCGAACTGGGCACGCGTTGATAAAGCCTTAAAAAGCACCCTCAAAGCCGACTTAAAACAGGCGCTCCCAGTGGTTTGATGACCTTGATCACGTTATTATCATTAGGTTGAGGCGTCATCCGCGTCGATCGAAGTGAGCGCATCATGATTAGTTTGTCTGAAGTTTTACCCGAAATGATTGCAACAATTGTTGGGGTTGCCCTCGGTGGTATGGGCGCACTCTACAACAGTCGGCGGCAAGTTAATGACGTGAAGCAAAAGCGCGCTAAGATATTTTTAAAGAATCTTGAAAGTGAAATTGCTGAGAATATGCAGGTTGTTAATCTCGCCTTGAATAGCTACCTGTATACCGATTATGGCAAGTCCTTTTACCTCGGGTCCATCGCCTGGGATACGGCAACCTCGAGCGGCGATTTGGCGGACATCTTAGGCATTGAACTCGCTGATACGATCGAAAATCAATACCGAATCTTTTTTAGGGTTCGCTACTACGTCGATTTAATGACCCAATTGTGGTTTGCGCCGGTTGAGATTGATGGCCGCGCCGAAATTCAGGAAGGGTTTAAAAATCATATTGTCACGAACCTTCAACAAGCTGGCGAGCATTTTTCAGAAGTTCAGTTGGCAATTGACGAGGCGAAAGGGGCGATGACCCTGAGCAAGCCAGCCAAGCGCGCGCTGAAGTCGTCTTAGAGTTCGTCTTGTCGGTTGTGGAGTCGTAAATGTTTTGTCCTTTTTGCACCCATAGTGAAACCAAAGTAAACGACAGCCGTTTGGTGGCTGAAGGCCATCAAGTGCGTCGTCGTCGGGAATGCTTGGCTTGTGGCGAACGCTTTACTTCCTTTGAATCGGCTGAACTCATGATGCCTCGGGTCATTAAGTCAGATGGTAGTCGAGAGCCTTTTAATGAAGAAAAGCTTCGGTCTGGCCTTATGCGTGCGCTTGAAAAGCGCCCCGTAAGCCTAGAGGGCGTGGAAGCAGTCCTGTCGCGGATTAAAAGCGCCTTACGCGCGACCGGTGAGCCGGAACTCAAGAGTCTAGAGTTGGGCGAGCTGGTGATGAATGAGTTGCGGACCTTAGACGAAGTGGCGTATGTCCGGTTCGCATCGGTCTACCGCAGCTTCCAAGATATCGACGAATTCAAACGTGAAATTGACTCGATGGGTAAAAACAACCGCAAACGCGCTGCGAAAAAACCAGCAGCGCGTCAATCGACATGAGGGACGAAGCATTTCTAGCGCAAGCTTTTCGGCTCGCGCAGCAAGGCCGGTTTACGACAGATCCTAACCCACGTGTTGGCTGCGTCCTGGTGCGCGAAGGCCGGGTTATTGGGGAAGGGTTTCATCAGATGGCGGGCGGTTTGCATGCCGAAGCAGAAGCGCTCGCCAACGCAACCGAATCGGTTGTTGGGGCAACCGCCTATGTCACCTTAGAGCCCTGCAGCTATCACGGTCGAACCCCTTCGTGCGCAGATGCTTTAATTAAAGCCGGTGTGACCCGGGTTGTTGCGGCCGCACGCGACCCCCATCCTAGAAACAGCGGTGCGGGCTTTGATTTGCTTGAAGCGGCGGGAATTGAGGTCATTCGGGATGCCGATCAAGCGGGCGCGCAGGCACTCAATCCTGGCCATGAAAAGACCCATACCCAGGGCAGGCCCTATGTTCGGTTGAAGCTCGCAGCGACAATGGACGGTTTTACCGGCCTGCCGAATGGCCAAAGCCAGTGGATTACCTCACCGGCAGCAAGGCTTGAGGTGCAACGATTGCGTGCTCAAAGTTCCGCGATTGTCACCGGTGCCAATACGGTGCTGAGTGATGATCCTGAGCTCACGGTTCGAGATCCTAGAATTGACCCGAAACACAGCGATCTTATTTTGGCCCGGCCAAAGCCAGTCTATGTGCTCGATAGCCAAAGTCGGACCATGACAACCGCAAAAGTCTATGGCAATCCCTTAGCGCGTCAGGTTTGCGGATTAGAGGCGCTCAATGCCCATCCCACGGCGCTCAAAACCAAACTCAACCCCGATGGCCAGATCGATTTACCCTTCTTTTTTGAAGCCTTAGCGGCGAAAGGCGTTTTGGAAGTTTTAGTGGAATGCGGTCCGACCCTCGCCGGTGCGGTCATGCAGGCGAACTTGGTCGATGAGCTCGTATTGTTTTTGGCACCGAAATTTATGGGGATGGGTAAGCCGTTACTTCAACTTCCAGAACTTGATAAGATGAGCGATCTGCGGGCGTGGTCGTTGTTTGATACGCGTAGAATAGGTCCCGATATAAAGCTCGTTTTAAAACCCGATTGATCCCAACCGTTCAAAGGACGACTCAGAAATGACCCGATTAATTGAAGGCGATTTGGTGGCCAGTACCGCAGGGATTACGATCGTTGTTGCGCGTTTTAATGAGTTGATTGTGGACAGCCTGCTCAATGGTGCGCTGACGACGCTCAAGCGGCAAGGCGTCCAAGATAAACATATAACGGTTGTGAAAGTGCCGGGTGCTTTTGAGATTCCGCTTGCGGCTCAGCTGGCTGCCGAGCAATCTGACTGCGCCGCAGTGATTACTTTGGGCGCCGTGATTCGGGGTGGTACACCGCATTTTGATTACGTCGCCGGTCAAGCTGCGAGTGGTGTGACCGCCGTTGCGTTGAAAACGGGGAAGCCAGTCGTTTTTGGCGTGCTGACGACCGATACCATTGAGCAAGCCATTGAACGTGCCGGAACCAAAGCCGGCAATAAAGGTGCTGATGCCGCGATGACCGCGCTTGAGATGATCAATCTCATAAGAAAAATGGCATGAAATCCACCCCCTCGGCTCGACATAGAGCTCGAAAGCTCGCAGTTCAAGCGTTGTATCAGCTCCACTTCCTGGAGGCGTCGCCCAGCCAGGTGATTAAAGAATTCCTCGAGGACAATGATTTAAAGCGAGCTGATGTAGCGTATTTTGAAACCCTGGTTTTGGGCGTTAGTCAGCAAAAGGCAGCACTTTGGCTCACGATTTGCGAATTGCTGGACCGCGAGCCCGAGAAAATTGATCCCGTTGAAAAAAGTATCCTGTTGCTGGGTGCCTTTGAGCTATCAGCTCACATGGAAATTCCCTTCAAGGTTGTCATTACCGAATCGGTTGATCTGGCCAAGATCTTTGGCGGAACCGACAGTTATAAGTACGTGAATTCCATTTTGGATCGCTTGGCAACGACCTTTCGGGCGATTGAAGTCGGTACGCTGCAGGTTCGATGAGCCTCTCTGAATTCGAAATCATCGATCAATACTTTACCCCCCTAGGACACTGGCAGGGCCCACACACGGTGATGGGTCCGGGTGATGACTGCGCGGTATTGAGTCCACCACTGGGTCATCAGCTCTGCGTATCGTCGGATACGTTTATCGAAGGCGTTCATTTCCCGGTTGGCGCAAGCGGCGCCCTTGTGGCTCGGCGAACCCTTGCAGGCGCGGTGAGTGATCTGGCGGCGATGGGCAGTGAACCGCTTGCTGTGACCGGTGCTCTCACCTTGGTGGCAGCGGTCCCGGATTGGTTAGCATCCTTTTCGGGCGCGCTGTCAGAGTTGATTCAGGATTGGCAGTTGCCGTTGGTTGGCGGCAACATCAGCCGAGGCCGTGAGCTCTCGTTAACTTGGACGGTGATTGGCTCGGTGCCGACCGAGACCTATGTCACCCGCAGCGGCGCTTCTGCCGACGAGGATATCTATGTCAGCGGCTGGCCCGGTCGCGCGGGTCTTGCCTTGTCAAAGCTGCAGTCGGGCCAGCAACCGGTGGAGCAGCTCGCCAAACATTATCTCGCGCCAGTGCCGCGTCTGATGCTGGGTCAGCACCTGCGGGGGCTAGCGTCGGCGATGATTGACGTCTCGGACGGGGTTTTAGCGGACTTAAATCATCTACTGGATCGCAGTGCGCTCGGCGCCCGAATGAATGCGCGGTACATGGCGTTTGATGAGCTGCTTCAGGCGAATGCGGATAGCCCGGCGGCGGCACTGACGCACTTCCTAACGGCGGGCGACGATTATGAGCTGTGTTTTATCGCGCCCGCATCGGCTCGCGCGGAGATCGATCGCTTGGCGCTGAAACTGGCACTCCCGTTGAACCGTATTGGCCAAACCAAAGCTGAATTGGGATTGGTCATCGAGAATTTGCCGGAAGCCCTTACCGAATCGATGTTGATCAAAACCACCGGGTACCGGCATTTCACATGACGCCAACGGTCACGAATTTATTGAAAAGCCCAACGCTGATGTTGGCGTTAGGCTTTGGCTCGGGATTGGTTAAGAAAGGCCCTGGTACTGCGGGAAGTTTAGTGGGCTTGCTTGTGTATTGCGTGATGGCGCAGCTCTCACCAGCGATCTATGTTGGCCTGGTCGCGCTTGGTTTTGGTGGCGGCATCTGGATCTGCGGTCGTGCTGCTGCGCAGCTTCAAATCAAAGATCCCGGTTGTATTGTGTGGGATGAGATTATCGGAATGTTGATTGCTTGTTGGCTAGTGCCCTTAGAGCCGGC
>JABGWC010000078.1 GCA_018645765.1 Gammaproteobacteria bacterium
AGTGCGCAGCTGACTTCCTCAGTCGTTTTGGGGCGAACCAGGACTTGCGCTTGAATTTGGTCAGACCGCCAAATCCCTGCGCTGCGCCCGGTGACGGCGCCGCCGAGTATCACAGTGCCCTTTGGGAGTGCAGCCACCAGGGCTTGCACAACCGGGCGTCGCGCTTGGTTTAGTGCTTTGTCCGCTGACGCTGTTGAGGCCGTCATAGGGTCAAGCCGCTCGCTCAAAAATTGCAGCAATGCCCTGGCCGCCGCCAATGCACATCGTCTCAAGGGCATAACGTCCTTGACGCCGGTGCAATTCGCTTAGCATGTCCGCTAGGATTCGACCGCCCGTTGCACCGATGGGGTGACCCAGTGAAATGCCCGAGCCATTGACGTTCAATCGGTCATCATCGTGCCAATCCCAGCCTTTGAGCACCGCCAAGACCTGACAAGCAAACGCTTCGTTCAGTTCGACCAAATCCATATCATCAAAACCCAGGCCCGTCCGCTTGAATAGTTTCTCAACAGCCGGCACCGGGCCAATGCCCATGGTCGCCGGATGACAGCCGGCCGCGGCCCAACCGACCAAGTAGGCGCTTGGGGTGAGGCCGAGGGCTTCCAATTGATCCTCAGCAACGACCAGACACGCCGCGGCAGCATCATTTTGTTGGGAAGCATTGCCCGCGGTGACGACGCCGCCATTAATGGGTTTGAGCTGGCTCAAGGATTCAAGCGTTGTGTTGGGGCGGACACCTTCGTCGGTTGCAAAGTTTAAGGACGCGCCCTTGCCTTGGGGCACAGTAATACCCACCAGATGGTCTTTAAATTTCTCAGCTGCCCAAGCCGCAGCGGCGCGTTGTTGCGAGCGCAAGGCATAGGCGTCGGCCTCGGCGCGTGAGATTTGATACTCGGTTGCCAGATTTTCGGCGGTTTCGATCATGCCTGAAATCGCCCCAAACCGAGCCTCGGGTTGTGATCGCACGCGCCCGCGCTCCAAGCGGTCGTGGAGGGTCACGCCGCCGCCTTTTTGGCCTTGTCGCATGGCGGTGGTGTAGAACTCGACATTGCTCATACTTTCAGCGCCGCCAGCGATCACCACATCCGCCACGCCGGTTTGGACCATCATCGCCGCATTGGCAATGGCCTGAACACCGCTTCCACAACGCCGGTCGACCTGGGTGCCCGAGACGGACAGGGGGAGGTCCGCGGCAAGGGCGGCCCAACGCCCAATGCAGGGCGCCTCACCCGAAGGATAACCCTGGGCAAAAACCACTTCATCGACGCGCTCGGGGTCGAGGCCGGTCCGGGTCATAAGGTCGCGAATAACAAGCGCCCCCAATTCCTCTGCGCCAAGAGCACTTAAGGCACCGAGATAGCGACCAACGCCGGTTCGGATGGGGGAAACAATGGCTGCGCGTCGCATAGGGATTCCTTAGTTTGGTTTGTTTTAAATCTTATGGGGCTGCAAGCATTCGAACCACACCTTCTCGCCGCGGATCAGCCGCGCCGATTAGGCCGGCCGGCGTGACCTCGATGACGTGCAATCCTGAGTTTTCACCTTCGCGGCGCTTAACCGGATATCCGAAGGCTTCTAACGTGCTGGCAACCTCGGGGCCCAGCAGGCGCCCGATTTCAACCCGAACCGTTTCGCCGCGCGCAATGATGTTGGGATAGTCAACGGCTTCTTGCGGCGTTAACCCCCAATCCAGAATGCCGAGTAGGCTTTTGGCTACATAGGCCGGAATCGAATTGCCGCCGGGTGAGCCGGTAACCAGTCGGAGTTCGCCATCGGCCTCAAAGACCATGGTCGGTGACATCGAGGACCGGGGCCGTCGGTTCGGCGCAACCGCGTTGGCGAGGCGTCGACCGTCAGCGGGGACTTCTTTGGCGAAGTCCGTCATTTCATTGTTTAAAAGGAATCCCTTAGCCCAGCGTTGAGTCCCAAAAGGGCCCTCGACCGTTGCGGTCATCGCAACCGCATTGCCTTCAAAGTCGATAATGGATAAGTGCGTTGTGCCGGCCATTTCATCCGTCGTGTCGGGTGCCCACTGGATGCCCGCAATGCTTGCGTCAAAGGCGGTCAGGTCGCCGTGTGTCGGTTTCTCAGAGGGCTCAAATCGATCAAGTGCCCGAGCGTTAAGGTATCCAGGGCTCAGCAGCGTATCGAGCGGGATATTGATTTCATCCGGGTCGCCGAAAAAGTGATCACGATCGGCATAGGCCAAACGCTGGGCATCCACAAAGCTTTGAAGGCGGGTTTCAAGGCTGGCATTGTCTGGATTGAGCCGATCGTAGAGCCCCATGACCATAATTTGCGCCGCGCCCGAGGAGGGCGGCGCGGTGGTGCAGATGTTGAAGGCGCGATAGAGACCGCAGATCACGGGTCGTTCTTTGACTTGGTAGTTTTTCAGATCGTCGAGGGTCAGACTGCCAGGGTTCGGCGTTCGCGCTGCACCCGCAACAATGGCCTCTGCAATGTCGCCGGTGTAAAAGGCGTCGGGTCCGTTGGTTGCAATAGCGGTAAGCGTTGCGGCGTATTCCGGGTTCTTCAGGCGTGCGCCCGCTTCGAGGGCCACGCCGTTAGGGTAAAAGTATTCCGCTGAACCGACGTTCACAGCAAGACGGCTTCTCTTTGCCATCATCGGTAGATAGTTCGCAAACCGAGGCGAGACGATAAAGCCATCGCTCGCGAGGTTAAGAGCCGGTTGAAAGAGCGTCGCCCATGGGAGACGTCCCGCGCGTTGGTGTGCGGCGTAATAAAGCGCAACCGTGCCGGGGGTGCCGACCGCTTTACCGCTTTGCCAAGCCTCGAGATAACCCATGGCGCCGTCCTCGGTCATAAAGAGATCGGGCGTCGCGCTTGCGGGGGCACTCTCTCGCCCGTCTAAGAACGTGGTCTGATCCTCGGCGCGATCAAAATGGAGTAAAAAAGCGCCGCCGCCCAGGCCTGAACTCTGGGGTTCAACCAAGCCCAATACCAAGTGAGTTGCAATCGCGGCGTCCACCGCGTTGCCGCCAATTTCCAGCATTTTAATGCCAGCATCGACGGCGAGCGGATTCGCGGCGCTCACCATCGCGCCATGGGGCCAAGGGGTTATCGGCGCCTCAAGGCTTGCTTGCGGGTTGACGGATTCCGAGGGCACGCTGCAGCCGCTGATCCAAAGCATCAGGACAAGCGTCGCGAGCGTCGTGATCTGCTGCGACTGCGTTGGCAAAAAATGGTCCTGGCTCACGGGCGTTCCGGCGACTATGAAGAGAGATCGATCATACCTGAGAACCAAAGGTTGGGTCACCCGCTGGGTGATTCAGGTGTCATGCTGTGGTTGTCGTGATAGCCTCCTTACAGGAATTTGAAAGGGAGCGTCAGAACGATGAATGAGCAAATTTTAATTAAGGCCTTGCCAAGCGGGAAACTATCGGCGGATCACTATGAGCGAGTGGCAAGCCCCATGCCTGAGATTCAGGCGGGGGAGGTGCTGGTTAAAACCAATGCGTTCGCGATTACCGCTGGCACCCGGGCCGGACTTCAAGGTAGTGCCAGTTATGCCGGAGCGCCGACGACGGGTATCGTCATGGGCGGCACCGGTGTTGGCACCATTGTGGCCACGAACTCAGACGCGGTGCAGGTGGGTGATCAGGTCCTGACCAGCACGGGCTGGCAACAATACTCGGTCCAGAAACCTGGGAACCTCGAGCTGATACCCGCCGGGCATGACCCATTGCATTATCTCGGGCCAATGGGAGTCAATGGTCTTACAGCCTACTTTGGCTTGCTCTCGGTGGGTGAAGCCCGATCAGAACACACGGTTATGGTGTCGGCTGCGGCAGGCTCGGTTGGGCATTTGGTCGGGCAGATGGCGAAGATTCAAGGTTGCTCGGTGGTGGGCGTGGCCGGGAGCGATCAGAAAAACGATACCTTGGTTTCGAAGCTTGGGTTTGATGCCGCGGTGAATTACAAGAACGGGGATTATCGAGCCGCGCTTAAAGATGCAACGCCAGATGGTGTTGATGTTTACTTTGATAATACCGGCGGGTTCATTTTAGGCTCGGCACTCTTTCGCATGAATGTTGGAGGCCGGATTGCCTGTTGTGGGGTGGTGTCTCAGTACGATACAAGCTCGCCAGAGCCCGGCCCCAAGGGGATCCCAGGTTTGTTGGTTAACAAACGCATCACGATGCGTGGTTTCTTGGTGTTTGATTTCGCGGATCAATATGCCGAGGCGCGGAGCGATATTCACGGCTGGCTGCAGTCGGGCGCTTTGATTAGCCTAACCGATGAAGTTTCGGGTCTAGCAGCGGCGCCGGATGCCTTTGTCGATCTGCTGGCTGGCGGCAACATCGGAACCCGCGTGGTGGTGCTGGACTAGCCAATGGCAGTCAGAGGGTGATCGGCTCAGCGCGCCCGGTTTAAGGCCGAGTCAAACTCAGCCTTAAACGATTGCCTTACAGGCAGGATGTAAACCAGAGCCCAGCTGCGCGGCCCTGCGCTTGACACTATTTCGGCTTTGCGCCGCCCCCGACCCGGAGGATTTCTCCGCTGACCCAGCTGGCAGCGTCTGAGGCTAAATAAACACAGGCTGAGCCAATATCCTGAGGCGTTCCGAGCCGGCCGAGGGGAATGTTCCATTCTTCTAAGAGTTCGTCCAACTGATCTTCAGACTTTTTGAGCGCTTTGAGCATCACTTCGGTCGGGATGGCGCCTGGCATCACGCCATTCACGCGAATATGCGGCGCGAGTTCCGCCGATAGGGTCCAGGTGAGGGAGTTCACGCCCGCTTTGGCTGCGCCATAGTGGCCGCTGCCAGGGACAGGCCCTGTGCCTGCACCGGAGGAGATGTTAATGATGCTGCCCTGATCGATATGTCGTGCTGCGGTCATGCAGCCGTCATAGACCGAGGTCAGGTTAACGGCGATAGTGCGATGCCACTCGTCTCTCGGCAGCGTTGTCATGGGCTGGCGCATGGTCGACCCACCTGCGTTATTCACCCAAATTGTGAGTTTGCCGAAAGCCGCCTTGGTTGCGACGGCCAGAGCCTCGAGCGCATCGGGGTCGGTCACGTCTGTTGTGACGGCGATCGCCTCGCCCCCAGCTGCAATAATGCGTTCAGCCACCGCTTCAATTTCATTTGTTCTGCGCGCCGCGAGGGCGACCTTTGCACCGGCTCGAGCAAAGTCCATCGCTATGCCCTCTCCAATGCCTCGGCCCGCGCCCGTGATCACAGCAACGTGGTTTTTGAGCGAAAACCGCTCTAATACATCTTGCATTTCGAACTCTCTTGGGTTGGGTTACTATTCCAGTATTAAACCATATTTTAAGGGGAAGACATGGCCATTTCACTGCAGCATGCGGGTGAGTTTACCGTTGAGTTGGCGAACCAACTTCTGGCCGAGACGCTGGGCGACGCCATCACCGCCGTGCAAGTGACGCCGCTGGGCGAAGGCGTTGGTCTGATGTCCTCGATTGGGCGCGCGGCCTTGACCCTGGCCTCGGGTAAAAAGACGTCGGTTGTGTTGAAGGTGATCGCTCAGACCGAGAATGTCAGTATTTCTAAGCAGCTTAATTTTTATGCCAACGAGATTGATTTCTATCGGCACCTATCGCCTCTATGTCCGATTCGAAGCCCAAAGTGTTTTTTTGCAGACATTGATCCCGAGACTCAGGATTTTCTGCTGATCTTAGAGGACCTTGGCGCCGCGGCGGCGGGTGATCAGCTTAAAGGCTGTGATGAGGCTTTGATGTTGCAGGGCTTTGAAAAAGCGGCCCAACTACACGGCCGGTTTTGGGGCAAGACGGATCAATATCCTTGGTTGCGCTATCAAAATGTGCCCGAGGTGAATCAATTTCGCCAAGACGTGGTGTTTCGTCCCGGTGTCGCGCCCACCCTGGCCATCTTTCCGGAATATTTTACGGGCGATCTCGCCGAAGTGGTGACTCAGATCGGCGAACATTTCGTGCCAATCTTTGAGCGCGCGATGGCAGGCACTCAAACCGTCATTCATGGCGACTACCGTATCGATAACATGTTGTTGCCGGTGGTCGATGGCGAGATTGAGATTGTGGCCGTGGATTGGCAGAACACAACGGGGGGGCGTGGTCCTCATGATATCGCGTATTTTAGCTCTCAAAGTTGTGGCCCTGAAATGCGGGGCGAGACGGAAATGGCGGCCCTGCGGCGCTACCATGAAATTTTAACGGATGAAGGGGTCAAGGATTACAGTTTTGATCAATGCCTCGAGGATTTCCGAGTCAACCTGATGATTACGATGATTACGCCCATCGCAATTATTGGCACAATGGATCCGGGTAATGAACGCGGGGTTGAACTTGGCCGAGTGATTCTAGAGCGAGGGCTCAGTTCATTGGCTGCGATGGAGTGCGGGAGCCTGTTGAAAGAACTGAAACTGGGCTAACGCCAGGGCCTCGCGTTGAGCAATCTCAGTGGCTCGTGCGCCCGATCCGGCAGCAGGGCGCGGCGATCGATCTCGATGACTTTGGGGCAATATGACCCTGCTCGCGTAACAGGGATGCTGATGAGACAGGCGCTTGCCAGTTAAGACTATAAAAATAAAAAGGATGTCTGCACCCGAACAAGCAATGCGGTTTAACGACAGCCAGAAACCGAAGCGCGTCGGTGGAGAAGCGCGTCGGTAGAATAGCGTTCGCAATAAGATGCCCTAAAAGTAAAAATTTTGTCCATAGGAAGGAGTGGTTCCGTGAGTCGATCGAGAAACAGTGTCTTTGGCCTGGTCATACTATTGAGTCTTGCTGGCTGTGCAGACCAAGAGGCGCCGGCGGTTGCGCAGCAGGCCGCGCCGATCGTCGAAGTTGATTTTGAAAGGCAATTACAACTACAACTTTTACAAGCCCAACCCGGGGACATTATCGAAATTCCAGCAGGAACCTACGCGTTGTATCGCGGCTTGTCGTTGTCGGTCGATGGGGTAACCATTCGAGGCGCTGGAATGGACAAAACGATTCTGAGCTTCAAGGAGCAAGTATCAGGAGCTGAGGGCCTTTTGGTGACGGCCAATGATTTTACGATTGAGGATTTGGCGATCGAAGACGCCAAGGGTGATGCACTCAAAATCAATGAGTCAAAAAACGTCATCATTCGTCGAGTTCGCACTGAGTGGACGAATGGTCCAGACACCGCCAATGGGGCCTACGGCATTTATCCTGTGCAGACTGAGAATACATTGATTGACGAGGTTGTGGCGATCGGCGCGTCGGACGCGGGGATCTATGTGGGGCAGTCCAAAAATGTCGTCGTTCGAAACAGTCGAGCCGAGTTCAACGTTGCGGGGATTGAAATCGAGAACACGTTAGATGCCGATGTCTTCGACAATGTTGCGATCAATAATACGGGGGGTATTTTGGTTTTTAATATGCCGAACCTTTCTCAGGAAGGCGCGCGTACTCGGATCTTCCGGAACCTCGTCCACAACAACAATACTGGCAATTTCGCGGTCCCGGGCGGGGCGGTCGCTGGCGTGCCCGCGGGCTCGGGTATTGTGATCAACTCTAACGATGAAGTAGAGATTTTCGAAAATGATCTGGCAAACAATGATACCGCGCACATCATTATCTCCTCGGTGTTCTCAACCAATTACGCGAGCCGAGAGACGGCCTCTGCCTTTGATCCGTATCCTGAAACCCTCTATATCCATGATAATCGCTACGAAGGCGGTGGCACCTCGCCCGATACCCTCGAGCTTAAAGCCTTAAAACTCGCGATGTTCGGATTAACCGGGGCGTTTCCAAATGTCATTTGGGATGGCTTCCTAAATCCAGAAAAAGCCGTTGATGGCAAATTGCCGCCTGCTCTCAATTTTTGCATTGCGGGTGAGCCCGGCACGCAGCTGCTGAATGTGGATGGCCCTGCGGGGTACGCCAATCCAGAGCTTGAGCAAAGCCAATATCAATGTCGGCACGAGCCCTTGCCGCCCGTACAATTATCCTTCTGATTCTGAGGCGGGATGAATTTGATGAGGCAGTTCAAGCACACAAGTTATCGATGGCGGTCGTGGATTCAGCTGTCTGAGCGCGGCCCGCATGTGTTGTATCGCATGATGAGATCCATTGCTGAGCTGCCAAATCGCACGTCGAAGGCTGCTGCCCGCGCCTATGGCTCTAACCAATTGATGTCTCGCACGAGCGCGCTATGGGTGCTCCTTGCCTTAAGCGCTGGTTGCGCAGAGCCGCCCACGTTGAGCAGTCAGTATTTCGCGTTCGACAACCCCGAAAAGCTCTCGCAATGGTCGGTGATCCAAGTCCGAGATCAGGCGTTGACCTTGGCAGGTGACGCCAAGGTCTATCAACTTGCGAGTCCCTTGTTCAGCGATTATGCCGGTAAGCTGCGCACGCTGAGCTTGCCGAAGGGCGCCCAAGTGAGCCTTGATGCGGACACGGAACGGTTCGTCTACCCCGTCGGCACGATCATGACCAAAACGTTTTATTATCGTCGGGTGTCGGGGAGTGAGCGGTCTGAGTTCCGGCTGATGAAAGCCAATCAGGGCTCTGAATTGGGGCTCAATGATTTCAGTTTGGCTGAGTTGACCCTGTTAGAAACCAGGGTGCTGGTCAAGCGGGCGGATGGCTGGGCAGCATTGCCCTATGTTTGGGATGCGGACCAGCGGGACGCCACGCTCAGCCCAGCGGGCGCGTTGATTCGTGCGTCTCTGCAGAGTGAGCTCGAGGGTCGCCTGGAGGACGGGCAAGCCTTTGCTTATTTAGTCCCCAACCAAAATCAGTGCGCCGGGTGTCATGTTTTGGATCAAGCAACCAAAGCCATATTACCGATTGGTCCCCATCCGCGCCATTTGGCGACGGGGCTCACTGACGGTGATCAACTGGCTGAATGGGGTGTGGCTGGCGCCCTGAGCTTTGGGGTTTTGCAACAGGCGACGGGCCTCGGGGCCAATGTGGATTGGCGCGATCCCCATCAGCCGCTCAATCAGCGTGCGCGGTCCTATTTGGATATCAATTGCGGCCATTGTCATAGCCCAACGGGCCCTGCCGATACCTCTGGCATGTTCTTGAATGCCGCAACCGAAGATCCAATCCGATGGGGCGTTTGCAAAGCGCCGATCGCGGCGGGTCAAGGCACCGGTGGGGCACAGTTTGGGATTGTGCCGGGTTATCCCGATGCATCGATCTTGAGTTATCGATTAGGGAGCGTGGATCCGGGCGCGATGATGCCGGAATTAGGCCGAAGCTTGGTCCATGCCGAAGGTCTTGCGCTGATCCGATCGTGGATTGCCGAGATGCCGGGGCAGTGCGATGAAGCGCAGCAAGCCGGGGCTCATTTAGATGGCGGTGATCCGCGATTGCTTGATGAGAAACCTGCGTTTACACTGGCCAGCGGTTTGGATTGAGGGCGTTGAAGGAAAGGATTTTTCGTGCTGTTTGAGCGAACTTTAAATTGAGATCAGCGTGCGACGATTAAGTCGTATTAGTAGCATAAAATTTTTGCTAAAAAACCACCAAGACTGAGCCACAACCGTTAGACACGACGACATTACAAGCAGACGGCGCGAACCCGCGTTACGAACCATAGGAGCACGAACCATGATTACCATTTTAGACGGCGGTATGGGTGGGGAAATACAAAAAAGATTGGCCGGTGCGGCCAAAGGGCTGTGGAGTGCCACGGCATTGGTCGACTCGCCAGAACTGGTGGTTGCTTTGCACCAAGAATATATCGAGGCCGGCGCCAGAATGATTATTACCAATACCTACTCGACGGTGCCAAGTTACCTGGCCAAAGGTAATTTAGAGGCGGAGTTTGAACACTATACCGCCTTGGGCGGGGAACTGGCGCGCAAGGCTGTGACCCAGAGCGGCGAGCCCGTCCAGGTGGCGGGGTGCCTGCCGCCGCTCTCTGAAAGTTATCGTCCTGATCTCGTACCAGAGGCGGTCATCGCCAAGCCAATCTACGCCCAGTTAGTCCGCGCCCTTGAGCCCTATGTCGACCTATTCCTGTGTGAAACGATGTCCTCTGCAGACGAGGCCTATCACGCTGCAAGTCAAGCCAAGGCCGAAGGAAACGGCAAGCCGGTCTATGTCGCGTGGACCCTGAACGAAGCTGCTGGCACTGGGCTGCGGAGCGGGGAAACCCTATTGGCGGCCTTTGAGCGCCTTGCCGACTTGGACATCGACGGTTACCTTCTTAATTGCACCACGCCTGAAGCTGCGAATGCGGCCATTACCGAGCTCAAACAGCTCACCGATCGACCGTTAGGGTGCTATGTCAACCGGATTAAAGAGGTGCCCAAGGGTTGGACGCTGGACAACGAAGGGCCGACGATTCGTCGAACTGATTTAACCCAGGACTATTTCGTTGAACTGTCGATGCAAGCGATCGATGCGGGCGCGACCATCGTCGGCGGCTGTTGCGGCATTGGTCCGGAGGATATCCGGGCCTTCTCAAATGCATTGTCTGCCAAGGTCTAACCAAAACCGGTGTTCAAAACCGGACCGTTGTTTCATTTGGAGTCATTATGTCTAAGCCCCCGTTCGAGTTTGATACCCTAGCGCTGCACGCTGGTCAAAGGCCGGATGCCGAAACGGGCGCTCGCGCGACGCCCATTTATCAGTCCGCCTCTTTTGTGTTTGAAAGTGCCGAAGCGGCCGCGGGGTTGTTTAACTTAGAGCGTACCGGACACGTTTATTCACGGCTTTCGAACCCCACCAATGCGGTGCTCGAAGAGCGGATTGCGGTATTGGACCAGGGCGTGGGCGCCGTTGCTGTGGCCAGTGGTCAGGCCGCGATGCATCTCGCGGTTGCCACCTTGATGGGCACGGGTGACCATATTGTTGCTTCTCGCAGTTTGTACGGTGGCACGCACAACTTGCTGAGCTATACCTTGCCAAGATTTGGCATCAAAACGACCTTTGTTGACCCCAGAGATCCGGCCGCCTTTGCTGCGGCCATTCAGGACAATACCAAGCTGGTCTTCGGCGAGGTGGTGGGCAATCCGGGTATGGAGGTCTTGGACATTCCGGCGATCGCCGAAGTTGCCCACGCAGCCGGTATTCCGGTGATGATCGATGCCACCTTCACTACGCCCTATTTGTGTCGCCCAATTGAGTTGGGCGCGGATCTGGTCATGCATTCAGCGACAAAGTTCCTGTCGGGCCATGGTATTGTGATCGGCGGTTTGCTAGTTGATGGCGGCGTCTTTGATTGGGCAGCCAGCGGACGTTTCCCAACGCTTGCCGAGCCGTTTGATGGCTTTCACCACCTCAACTTTGCAGAAGAGTTTGGTCCGGCGGCCTTTATCGCGCGGGCGCGCCGCGAAGGCTTGCGAGATTTTGGTGCGTGCATGGCGCCCACTACGGCCTTTCATATTCTGCAAGGGA